>NZ_JBFRDU010000041.1:0-45264 GCF_052113965.1 Rhizobium sp. RAF56 | reverse complement strand
GAGACCGATGATGCGGTCGAGCCGCTGGCGGTCGCCAAGATCCTGAAGGGCGTCGTTGCCGAGGAGCAGCCGGGCCTGATCATCGTCGGCAAGCAGGCGATCGACGACGATAGCAACCAGACCGGCCAGATGCTGGCGGCGCTGATCGGCGCGGCGCAGGCGACGTTTGCCTCGAAGATCGAGATCGGCGACGGCTCGGCCAAGGTCACGCGCGAGGTCGACGGCGGCCTGCAGACGATCGAGGTGAAGCTGCCGGCGGTGGTGACCACGGACCTGCGCCTCAACGAGCCGCGCTATGCCTCGCTTCCGAACATCATGAAGGCGAAGAAGAAGCCGCTCGACAAGAAGTCGCCGGCCGACTTCGGCGTGGATACGGCGCCGAGGCTGAAGGTGTTGAAGACCGAGGAGCCCTCCGGCCGCAAGGCGGGCGTCAAGGTCAAATCGGTGGCCGAACTGGTCGACAAGCTGAAGAACGAAGCCGGCGTGCTTTAAAGGGTGAGCCTTGCGGGATCGGCCCTTTCTTCCGTCATCCCGGCCTTGAGCCGGGATCCAGCCCGCGCAAGTCCTTGCGCGCAGACGTCTCTTTCGCGCCGCCGACGCGGCGCGGCTGGATCAGACAGACAGGGAGATTATCATCATGACCATTCTTCTTCTGGCGGATCACGACAATGCCAGCCTTTCCGACCAGACCGCCAAGGCGCTGACGGCCGCCGCCAAGCTCGGCTCCGAGGTGCATGTGCTGGTCGCGGGCGCAAACGCCAAGGCYGCCGCCGATCAAGCCGCCAAGCTTTCCGGCGTCTCCAAGGTSCTGCTTGCCGACGATGCGAGCCTTGCCAACAATCTGGCCGAGCCGCTGGCGGCGCTGATCGTGTCGCTCGCTTCGTCCTATGACGCCATCGTCTCGGCCGCCACCTCGGTCGGCAAGAACGTCATGCCGMGGGTTGCCGCCCTCCTCGACGTGGCGCAGGTCTCGGAAATCATCGAGGTCGTCAGCCCCGACACCTTCAAGCGGCCGATCTATGCCGGCAACGCCATCCAGACGGTGCAGTCGAGCGACGCAAAACGCGTGATCACCGTGCGCACCGCCTCGTTCGCGGCGGCCCCGACMGGCGGCTCGGCTGCGGTCGAGACGATTTCGGCGGTTGCCAATCCCGGCCTTTCGACCTTCGTCGGCGATGCGCTGTCGTCGTCCGATCGTCCGGAGCTGACGTCGGCGAAGATCATCATCTCGGGCGGCCGCGCGCTCGGCTCGGCCGAGAAGTTCACGGAAGTCATCCTGCCGGTCGCCGACAAGCTCGGTGCCGCCGTCGGCGCCTCGCGCGCCGCCGTCGACGCCGGCTATGCCCCGAACGACTGGCAGGTCGGCCAGACCGGCAAGGTGGTGGCGCCGCAGCTCTACATCGCCTGCGGCATTTCCGGCGCCATCCAGCATCTCGCCGGCATGAAGGACTCGAAAGTCATCGTCGCCATCAACAAGGACGAGGACGCCCCGATCTTCCAGGTCGCCGACTACGGCCTCGTCGCCGACCTGTTCGAAGCCCTGCCGGAGCTTGCAAAGGCACTTTGATGCGGGTGCTTCCGGCATTTCGCAGTTGCGAAGCGCTGGAAAAAAGTACTTTATCAGTCTATCAATCTTGCCGGGCCGTCCTTTGCCCGGCAAGTTTATTATTTACGCGGAAGCGCCAGCAGAGCGCGATGCCAGGGAGTCGCAAATGAGCACGGTGCTGAAGACTGTCGGGATTATCGGCGCGGGCCAAATGGGCTGCGGCATCGCGCATGTTTCGGCGCTCGCCGGCTACAAAGTTCACATCTACGATCTGTCGCAAGAGCGGATCGAGAGCGGCCTTGCCACGATCAACGGCAATCTCGCCCGGCACGTCACCTCCGGCAAGATGAGCGATGACGAGCGCAAGACGGCGCTGTCCCTGATATCAGGCTCGGGAGACCTCAACGATCTCGCCCCGATGGATCTTGTCATCGAGGCCGCGACCGAGGACGAGACCGTCAAACGCAAGATCTATGCGCAGGTCTGTCCAGTCCTCAAGCCCGACGCCATCCTCGCCACGAACACCTCGTCACTGTCGATCACCCGGCTTGCCTCGGCGACCGACCGCCCCGAACGCTTCATGGGCATCCACTTCATGAACCCCGTGCCGGTGATGAAGCTCGTCGAGCTGGTGCGCGGAATAGCGACCGACGAGCACACCTTCGCCGCCGCCAAGGAATTCGTCGCCTCGCTCGATAAGACCATTACCGTCGCCGAAGACTTCCCTGCCTTCATCGTCAACCGTATCCTGCTGCCGATGATCAACGAGGCAATCTACACGCTTTACGAAGGCGTGGGTTCGGTGGACGCCATCGACACGGCGATGCGCCTGGGCGCCAACCACCCGATGGGCCCGCTGCAGCTTGCCGATTTCATCGGCCTCGACACCTGCCTATCGATCATGCAGGTGCTGCACGACGGCCTCGCAGACTCGAAATATCGCCCCTGCCCGCTTCTCGTAAAATATGTCGAGGCGGGCTGGCTCGGCCGCAAGTCCGGTCGCGGCTTCTACGACTATCGCGGCGAACACCCGGTTCCAACGAGATGAAATTCGCGCGCTTAGCCTAGCAGATAACGATATCTGCCCGGGTTCCGGTCAGTCCGCAGGCTTTCGCTCCTGTGTGACCGGATCGACAGCACCATCGACCAACCTCTTCTTGGGATCAGCGACAAGCGCCGCATGGTCTTTCGGCGCTTCCTCGTCATGAGATGCCTCGCTGTGCTGTATCTTCGCCAGAACCTGATTGCTTTTGCGTTCTTCCGGCTCGTGCGGTTGACGGTGTGACACGCTGCTTCTCCTTCTCGTTCGAATGAGAAAGCCGATAAGCGCGATGATGTTCCACCCGTTCCAGTAGGGTCGCCGCCGTCCGTGGGTTGAAACGCCCGGTCGGAGCTTTCTGGCATCTTCTTCGCAACCATTTCCCGCCACAGACCGTTTAGCTCCCATGGTGCAGTTGTCACCGATGGGCGGGATCGCCTTTGATCGATGGAGAACGCTATGAAAACGCTTGTTATTTCCACTCTTGCGGCTGTTATGGCTGCCAGCAGTCTGATCGCGGTGCCGAATGTCGCGTTGGCCGACCAGTCGCATCATCACCACCACCACAACAATACCGGCGCGGCAATCGCCGGTGGCGTAGCTGCCGGTGTGATCGGCGGGCTACTCGCCGGATCCGGTGTCAACAACGAGCCACGCTACGTCGAACGCGAGCCGCGCTGCTGGGCCGAGGACCGTCCTGTCCAAAACGCATACGATGACGGATATCACTATGAGCGCGTACGCGTATGCAATTAGAGGTGAACAGGCAGGGTGAGCCCGACGATCGGGCTCTCCTCTCGCCAAAGGTTATAACTTAAGCTTCCCACGACCGGCTACGCGCCGGTCGCCGCCTTGATCAGGCCCTTCGCATCTTCGCTGTCCCAACGCGCCGGTCCGTTCATGGCGCCGAGGAGGCAACCCTTGCCGTCGATGAGCAACGTCGCGGGCAGGCCGAAGGCGAGGCCTTCCTTTTTCAGGGCGTTGAAAACACCCATCGTGCTGTCCCGGTAGAAGCCGAGCGCGTCGATCCCGGTCTCGGTGCGAAAGGATTTCGGCTTTTCGTCGTCGCCGGTGTCGATATTGACCGCCACCACCTCGAACCTCTCGTTGCCGAGGGACTTTTGCAGGCTATTCAGGGCGGGCATTTCCTCCCGACAGGGGATGCACCAGGTGGCCCAAAGGTTCAGAAGCACGGTGCGGCCGGCGAAATCCTTGATCGACAGCGCCTTGTCATCCACACCCTTGAAAGCGACGTTCTGCAACGACAGCGGCTTCTGGGCGGCGACCATGGCGGCGACCTCCCCCGTCGTGAACGGCGCCAGCGCCGCCGCCTGACCCTTGGCCGCCTCGCATTCGCCGGCGAGCGCGGCGGTTTCGCCGCCGCCATTGCCATAACCGGTCTCCTTCACGTATACCGCTGCGGCACCGGCGACGACACCGGCGACGGCTGCGAGCAGGATCAGTTTCAGGGACGGCAGGGCCAACGGCTTCTTCGCTGTCATTTCATTCTCCAGGGTGGCATAGCATGGCTGACGGCACGGACACGAAATCCTCCAACCAGATGTGGGGCGGACGCTTCGCTTCCGGTCCAGCGGCGATCATGGAGGAGATAAATGCCTCGATCGGTTTCGACAAGAAGCTCTTTGCCCAGGATATCCGCGGCTCGATCGCGCACGCCACCATGCTCGCCCATCAGGGTATCATTTCCAACGATGATAAAGACAAGATCGTTCACGGTCTGAACACGATCCTGTCAGAGATCCAAAGCGGCAATTTCGAGTTCTCGCGCAAGCTCGAAGACATTCACATGAACATCGAGGCGCGGCTGGCGGCGCTTATCGGTCCGGCCGCCGGCAGGCTGCACACCGCCCGTTCGCGCAACGACCAGGTCGCACTCGACTTCCGCCTCTGGGTGAAGGAAGAGCTTGCCAGGACGGAAGCGGCATTGACCGGCCTCATCGCCGCTTTCCTCGATCGCGCCGAGGAGCACGCCGACACGGTCATGCCGGGCTTCACGCACCTCCAGGCCGCCCAGCCGGTAACCTTCGGCCATCACTGCATGGCATATGTCGAAATGTTCGGCCGCGATCGCTCGCGCGTGCGCCATGCCATCGAGCACCTAGACGAATCGCCGATCGGCGCTGCCGCACTCGCCGGCACCGGCTATCCGATCGACCGGCACATGACTGCCGCCGCACTCGGCTTCCGCGAACCGACCCGCAACTCGATCGATACCGTTTCCGACCGCGACTTCGCCATCGAATTCCTGGCGATCGCCGCGATCGCCGCTACGCACCTGTCACGCCTGGCCGAGGAAATCGTCATCTGGTCGACGCCGCAGTTCGGCTTCGTGCGCCTTTCCGACGCATTTTCCACCGGCTCCTCCATCATGCCGCAGAAAAAGAACCCGGATGCCGCCGAGCTGGTGCGCGCCAAGACCGGCCGCATCAACGGCTCGCTGATCGCCCTGCTGACGATCATGAAAGGCCTGCCGCTCGCCTACTCCAAGGACATGCAGGAGGACAAGGAGCAGGTCTTCGACGCCGCCGAGAGCCTGGAGCTGGCGATTGCCGCCATGACCGGCATGGTGCGCGACCTCGCCGTCAACACCGAGCGCATGAAGGCGGCGGCAGGTTCCGGCTATTCGACGGCGACCGACCTCGCCGACTGGCTGGTGCGCGAGGCGGGCCTGCCCTTCCGCGATGCCCATCACGTCACCGGCCGGGCGGTGGCGCTTGCCGAGAGCAAAGGCTGCGATCTGGCGGAGTTGTCGCTCGCCGAGCTTCAGGCGATCAATCCGGCGATCACCGAAGGCATCTTCGGCGTGCTCACCGTCGAGGCCTCGGTTGCCAGCCGCAAGAGCTTCGGCGGCACGGCGCCCTCCGAGGTGCGCAAGCAGATCGCCTACTGGCGTGCAAGGAACTGAGCGCGCCAGGTCCGCGCGCGATGAAACAATCAGGGTGCACAAGTGCCTGAAACTTCGCTATGAAGGGCAAACCGCCTGCCGCCGCCAAGAGGATATCGATGCAGATCAACGTGCCGCACATCATCCGCCTGACCGCCGTTCTTTCGCTTGTCGGTCTCGCCATTGCCGGATGCGGCCGCAAGGGCGATCTCGACCCGCCGAGCGCGCAGGCGACGAAGGGTGGCAACGTCAACCAGGCGACGCAGCAGCCGGGAGAGAAGGACAAGCGTTTCTTCCTCGATCCGCTTCTTTGACAGGTCTTAGCCCGTGAACCATTTTCAATACCGCGACGGCATCCTCCACGCCGAAGACGTTGCCCTGCCTGAGATCGCCAAGACCGTCGGTACGCCCTTCTACGTCTATTCGACGGCAACCCTCGAACGCCACTACCGGGTCTTTTCCGAAGCGTTCGACGGCGTCGACGCCATGGTCTGCTACGCGATGAAGGCGAATTCCAACCAGGCTGTCTTGAAGACGTTCGCGCGGCTCGGCGCCGGGGTGGACGTGGTCTCCGTCGGCGAACTGCGCCGGGCGCTGGCCGCAGGCATTTCGGCGGACCGCATCGTCTTTTCGGGCGTCGCCAAGACGCCGGCGGAAATGGATTTCGCGCTGGAAGCGGGCATCTACTGCTTCAATGTCGAATCAGAGCCGGAACTCGAGGTTCTGAACGCGCGGGCGGTCAAAGCCGGCAAGCGCGCGCCCGTCTCGTTCCGCATCAATCCGGACGTCGACGCCGGCACGCATGCGAAGATCTCGACCGGCAAGAAGGAAAACAAGTTCGGCATATCATGGGAGCGCGCCCGCGCCGTCTATGCTCGCGCCGCCGCCCTGCCGGGCATCCAGGCGACCGGCATCGACATGCATATCGGCAGCCAGATCACCGATCTGACGCCCTTCCAGAATGCCTTCCGGCTGCTGCGCCAGCTGGTCGACGCCTTGCGTGCCGAGGGCCATGCCATCAACCACGTCGACGTCGGCGGCGGTCTCGGCATTCCCTACCACGACGACAACAACCCGCCACCCTCGCCGACCGCCTATGCCGAGGTCGTCAAGAATGAACTCAAGGGTCTGAACTGCAAGATCGTCACTGAGCCCGGCCGGCTCATCGTCGGCAATGCCGGCCTCTTGGTAACCGAAGTCATCTACCTCAAGGATGGCGGCGAAAAGTCCTTTGTGATCGTCGATGCAGGGATGAACGATCTTATCCGCCCGACGCTCTACGAGGCCCACCACGAGATCCGGCCCGTCGTCATTGTCGCTGCCAACGCGCCGCGCATCAAGGCTGACGTCGTCGGTCCGGTCTGCGAGACCGGCGACTATTTGGCTCTCGATCGCGAGATGTCGATGCCCAGGCCCGGCGATCTCCTCGCGGTCAGCTCCGCGGGCGCCTATGGCGCGGTTCAGGCGGGTACCTACAACAGCCGTCTGCTTGTCCCGGAAGTGATGGTGAGCGGCGCCGAATACCATGTGATTCGTCCGCGCACGAGCTACGAGGACCTGATCGGCCTTGACAGCATTCCGCCCTGGCTCTCCTGACCGCCGCCAAAGTCCGTTGAAAATGCGGCCATTGCCTATGGCTTGCCCTCGTCTTCGCCATAAAGAGTGTTATCTTCGAGGTAAGATCCAGCCTTCCGCCTCGACATGGCAATCCGGATCGACACGACACGAAGCCGTTGATGCGCTTGTCCGATCGAAGCGCCGGCGGCCACGCACCGAGCCCAGTCTCCCCGATTTTGGGATGGCGGTCGGGTTCGCAACCCCGCAAGGAGGGCCGCATTGATGACCAGCCCCCGACAGGAACGGAAGGCCGCGCTTGCTTCCCGCCCGGCCCTTGCCCGGCTGGTTGCGCTGAAGCGGCTGCTCGCGCGGCTCGTGCTGGTGTCGGAGCAGGTGCTGCCGATGTCGCTGCTGCTGCTTTCGACGGTCGCGCTCTATCTCGCCGCCTCATGGTTCGGCCTGTTCCGCCTTGCGCCGAACGGGCTTCGCCTCGCCATGCTCGGCGCGTTCGTCGTGGCGCTTTTGCTGTCTCTACTCGCCTTCCGAAAGCTGCGCTGGCCGTCGGTCGCCGAGGCCGACCGGCTTCTTGAAACGCGCAACGGCCTGCCACATCAGCCTGTCGCCGTACAGGAGGATGAGCTCGCCTACGAGACGCCCTTTGCCAAGGCACTCTGGCGTGAACACCAAACCCGCATGGCGGAGCGGATCGCGGCCCTCGATGCCGGGCTGCCACGTCCCGATATCGCCAACCACGACCGCTTCGCGCTTCGCGCCATCCCGGCGCTTTTGCTGGTGGTCGCATTCAGTTTTTCGGCATCGAACAACGGCGGCTCGCTTCGTGATGCCTTCGATCGCTCCACCACGCCTTCCGGCGCTCCCGATCTCAGGGTCGACGCCTGGGTAACGCCGCCCGGCTATACCGGTCAGCCGCCGGTCTATCTGACGGGCAAGGCCGCGGCCAACATTTCAGGTGCCGTCGCCGTTCCCCAGTTTTCCGAAGTGACGGTGCGGGTGACGGGAGGCGGCGCGGACGATCGCGTTCTCTTCAAGACCGCCGGCAATGACGAGAGCACGGAAGTGGCCGCGCTCGACGCGGGCGGAAAGGCCCCGACGCAGGCAATGCCGCCGAAGGCAGACGCCAGCCAGGCTCCCGTTGTGGCAGGTGCCACGGCACCAGGCCCGCTTGCCGCCCGCACGCACCTCATGAAGCTCGAAAAGGACGGCACGCTTTCGGTCGATGGCCAGTCCTGGTCGTTCAAGGTCCTTGCCGACAAGCCGCCGGAAATCACCTTTGACGGCCTGCCGCGCGCAACCGTCACCGGTGCCCTGGAACTGAGCTTCAAGGCAAAGGACGACTACGGCGTCGAGGCGGCTTACGCGGAAATCGCGCCGGTCGAGACCGAAGCCGGTGCTGAGCCGCTCTATCCGCCACCGGACTACCGGATTGAAATTCTCCGCCGCAACCATCGCGACGCCAAGGGCACCGCGAGCCACGATCTCACCCAGGACCCGCTCGCCGGCAAACGGGTGCGCATCACGCTTGTCGCACGCGACGGCGCCGGCCAGACCGGCCGCAGCCCCCCGCACGAAATGACGCTGCCGTCGCGCAACTTCAGCGAACCGCTCGCAGCCTCCGTCGCTGAACAGCGGCAGGTCTTCGCGCTCGACCGGCGCAAGATGCCCGACGCGATCGCGTTCAACGAGGCGTTGACGCTGAGGGCCGACGAGACGATCCCCAATCTCACCCACTATCTGCTGTTGCAGTCGGCGCGAACCCGCATGAAGCTGGCGCATGACGAAGCGTCGCTGAAGGATACGGCCGACTATCTCTGGCAGGTGGCCCTCGGCATCGAGGACGCCCAGCTTTCGGATGCACAGAAGAAGCTCCGCGAGGCGCAGCAGAAGCTCTCCGACGCCTTGCAGCGCAACGCCTCTGACAGCGAAATCAAGCAGCTGATGGCCGAACTGCGCAAGGCCATGGACGCCTATATGAAGGAGTTGGCCGAGCGCATGCGCAACATGCCCATGCAGCCGAACCAGAAGTCCGCGAACATCCTGCGCCAACAGGATCTGCAGCGGATGATGGACCAGATCGAAAATCTGGCCCGCTCGGGCAACCGCGATGCCGCCCAGCAACTGTTGTCCGAACTGCAGCGCATGATGAACAATCTGCAGGCCGGCAAGCCCCAACAGGGGCAGCAACAAGGGCAGGAAAACAGCGAGGCGCGCCGGCAGATGGACAAGCTCGGCCAGATCCTGCGCGATCAGCAAAAGCTGATGGAAGAAACCTTCAAGCTCGACCAGGCAATGCGCAACCGCATGCAGCTCGGCGAGCCGAACGAGGACGGCGACGATCCTCTCAACCAGCCGCTGCCTGGCCTCGGCGATCAGAAGCCGCAGCAGGGTCAGCGACAGCAGGGCGAAAAGCCGGGCGAAAAGTCACAGTCCGACGACATGACGGCTGAACAGCTTCGCGATGCGCTGAAGGCGCTACGCCAGCAGCAGGACGATCTGGCCAAACAGCTCGGCGAGCTGCAGAAGGGCCTGGGGGGGCTTGGCATGAAGCCCAATCCCGGCTTCGGCAAGGCTGAGCGCGAAATGAAGGGCGCGGCCGGTGAGCTCGGCCAGGGACGCGGCGAGCCCGCGGTGCAAGGCCAGGGACGTGCGCTGGAAGCGCTGCGCCAGGGCACACGCGACATGATGAGCCAGATGATGCAGGCGCAGCAGGGCCGCGGTCAGCAGGGACAGGTGGGCCAGGGCAACCAGAACGGCCGCGACCCGCTCGGCCGCTCGCGCCGCGAGGACGGCAGCGAAGTATCCGACGACGGCCCGAAGATCCCGAACGAGATCGACATGCAGCGCGCCCGCGAGATTCTCGACGCCATCCGCGACCGGCTGAGCAACAACCCGTCGCGCTCCGAAGAGAAGAACTACCTGGAACGCCTGCTGGACATTCAATAGGGCGGATCGCAGTCAGCGAGCATGGTGCAGGCGCTGCTCGCCGCTCAGCCTATCCCCTCTCCGCCATGTCGATAGGTGAATCGAGCCCGCCGACGCCTCAAGGGCTCCTCGATAGCGTCGATCACGCCGCCAGCGCCCGACCGACGGCCTTGCGGATGTCCGAAAGGGCAAAGGGTTTGGATACGACGTCGATGACCTTTTCCATGAGATCGTCCGCCCGCTCGCGCTGTTCGGCATAGCCGGTCATCAACAGGATCTTCAGTTCCGGCCAGCCGGACGCCGCCTGGTGTGCCAGTTCGATACCGTCCATGACCGGCATGCGGATATCCGAGAGGAGCAAATCGTAGGGACCCTGCTTGAGCTTCTCGAGACCTTCGGCGCCGTCGGCCGCCTCGTCGGTCTCGTGCCCGTCCAAGCGGAGGGCACGGGCAACGAAGCTTCGCAGTGAATCTTCGTCTTCCGTGATCAAAATTCTTGCCATGTTCATCGCTCCGTCAGGCCATCATGCCTTGAGGGCAAATCACCAGACTTTTCTTTGCGATCGGTAAACATCGGCCGGGAACGGTCTTGATGGTTAACAACTCGTCTTGAGAACGACGGCGTGAAGGGGCTCAGGCGTCGCCCGTGACGACCCCGACGAAGGGCAGTTCGCGGAAGGCATAGGCGACGTCCATGCCGTAACCGACAACGAAATAATCGGGGCATTCGAAGCCCACATAGTCGGCTTCCAGATCTTCCTTGCGCTTCACCCGCTTGTCGAGAAGGACGGCGAGCGTCACGTGGCGTGCGCCGCGCTCGTAGAGCAGCTCCTTGGCAAAACGCAGCGTTCGCCCGGATTCGAGGATGTCGTCGATCAGAAGCACGTCGCGGTCTTTCACGTGGCTGTCGATGTCCTTCACGATCCGAACGCCCTGCGAGACCGTACCGGTCCCATAGGAGGAGAGCGTGATGAACTCCACTTCGGGCGCCAGACCGGTGTCATGCAGGGCGCGCAAAAGGTCCGCGGCGAAAATGAAGGAGCCTTTCAGGATGGCGATCACCAACAGATCCTTGGTCGGCCCGCTGGCGATTTCCTGAGCCAACGCCCGATTGCGCTCGGCGATTTGCTCGGCGGTGAAAAGCGGCTCGATGTTCTTTCCGCGTACGACTGGCATTGATCTGCATGCTCCATACTAGAGCGACGAGCGCGGAAAGGGGCGGCGCTCGGCACTCTTCAGTTCCCTAAAAGCGGTCCGTCGGCCGCAGCAATCCGTGCCAGCTCAAGACAGACCGGCCGGCGGCTCGCCACCGGTTCGAGGAACAGCCGTTATCACACTCGGGGCGCGGACGCACCTGAGGGTACGAAGGAAAGCCGGATCTCCGGCATTTTTCCGCCGGGATGCTGCAATTTTGCGCTGAAGCCTCGGCTCTCGCCAACACCCAACTCCGAAATCGGCGGCGACACCACGATGCTCGCGAGCAGCCGGTCGTCGGCGACAAGGTCGGCGCGGATCGGCGGCACGGCGGCGGCGTTGCCGGTCGAGTTGTCGATGATCGCGTTGAGAACGAGCACGCGCATGCCGTTGGCATCCCGCGGCGTCAGCGTCACGTGGCTGAAGGAAAGCGAGGCTTGCTGGGCCGCGTGGCGGTCGACCAGGCTGACGAAGCCGCCGGCGAGGCCGAAGACCAGCACGAACAGTGCGGCGATCAAGAGAACGAAAGTCCGCACAGAGGCGCGCTGCAGCCAGTCCTCGGCATAGTTCACGCAGGCCGCCACGCCACCGAGGGCAGAGGGCCGCCTGACCTGTACTGTTTCGGCCGATGGGCGGCGATGCCCCGAAGTCGTCCGCTGCGAGGCGGTCTTGCGGTCGGGAAGGATGATGACGAAATCCGCGTCGACGACGTCGGCCTTGCGCTCGAAGCGTGCGCGGGGACGGCTGCCGGCGTCGCGTTCCGGAGGCATGAGATCGTAAGGTTCAGCCGTCTTGGGTCGGTGGAATGCGGCCATGATGACGTCCTTTCCGATGTCCACATGGTTTCGCCGCCCACGCGCAATCTGGGCATTGAAACGAATCCTACCCAGAAGTAAATTTTAATGATTAATGCTTCGCAAAGATCGCCCGAAGACGGCCCTCTTTCCGGCTAAATTTACCGGCTGTTAACGTGGGTCGCCGACAAGCGCTCACAGCGGCCATCGCATCGAAAGACTTCTGGGAAGACTGTCCGTTGATCCATTTTGAGAACGTCGGTTTGCGTTACGGCATGGGTCCGGAAATCCTCCGCGATCTGACCTTCGACATTCCGAAGAAATCCTTTCAATTTCTCACCGGTCCCTCCGGGGCCGGCAAGACCACGCTTCTTCGTCTGCTCTTCCTCTCGCTTCAGCCGACGCGGGGCCTGATCCGCATGTTCGGCCGCGACCTTGCCGCGATCCCGCGGGCGGAGTTGCCGCTGCTGCGCCGCCGCGTTGGCATCGTGTTTCAGGATTTCCGCCTGCTCGATCACCTCACCACCTATGAGAACGTGGCGCTGCCGCTGCGCGTCAGGGGCAAGGATGAGAGCGCCTACCGCACGGATGTGATAGAACTGCTCAAATGGGTCGGCCTTGGCGAGCGCATCAACGTCCTGCCGCCGGTGCTTTCAGGCGGAGAGAAGCAGCGCGCGGCGATCGCGCGGGCCCTCATCGACCGTCCGGAGATCCTTTTGGCGGACGAGCCGACAGGGAACGTCGATCCGCCGATGGCCCGCCGCCTGCTCAATCTCTTCATGGAGCTCAACCGACTGGGCACCGCTGTCGTGATCGCCACCCACGACCTGACCCTGATGGACCAGGTCGAGGCGCGGCGCATGATCCTTTCCGGGGGGCATCTCGACATCTATGAGTGACGCGACCCCCGCCAAACGTCAGCGTCCCGCGCCAAGCCCCGGCCAGAAGCGGCCGGAAATGCGCGTACGGCCGACCGGCCCCATCGTCCCCCCGTCCAACATCCAGGGCAATGCGCTGATCGTGGTGATCGCCATCATGGCCTTTCTCGCCTGCCTGACGCTCGGCGCCGTCAGCATGGTGCGATCGACGGCGGCGAGCTGGGAAAGCCAGATTTCCCGCGAGATCACCATCCAGATCAAACCGGACGACAATCTCGACATGGACAAGGCGCTGGAGGAAGCCAAGCAGATCGCGCTTAACTTCGTCGGCACCAAGGCCGGGCAGATCGTCGACGAGGCTGCGACCGCAAGGCTGCTCGAACCATGGCTCGGCTCTGGCCTAGACCTTAAGGAATTGCCCGTTCCGCGGCTCGTCATCATCACGATCGACGAGAGCCACCCGCCGGACTTCGAGGCGATGCGCGAGCTTTTGAAGGACCAGATCCCGCAGGCTACCCTCGACGACCACCGAACCTGGGTCGACCGGCTGGTTTCCATGGCGCACACGACCGTGATGATCGGCACCGGCATCCTGCTTCTGGTCTTTACGGCGATGGTGCTGACCGTCGTCTTTGCAACGCGCGGCGCGCTCTCCGGCAACCGGCACATCGTCGAGGTGCTTCACTTCGTCGGCGCCGAGAGCAGCTTCGTCGCCTCGGAATTCCAGATGCATTTCCTGAAGATCAGCCTCAAGGGTTCTGCGGCCGGCAGCGCGCTTGCGGCGCTCTTCTTCGCGACCGCAGGCTTCCTGCAGAGAAGCACCATCGCAACCCCACAGACCGACCAGGCGACCGCCATGTTCGGTACCTTCTCCGTCGGTACGCTCGGCTATCTCGGCATCTTCGCCACGATGATTGTCATCGCGCTGCTCACCACCGTGACCGCGCGTTTTACGGTGATGCGCACCATCTACGAGATCGACCTGGTAAGATCGGACCCGGCGAGAACGGAAGGGGTCCCCAGCTGAGCGACGCCGCCCGCGCGTTCCGTTGGACGCGCTGGCGAAGCAGTGGCATATTCAGGGCGCATAATCCTTTTCGTTTCATCGATTTCCATGGAAAGGGTCATGCGCGGATTGTGCATTTGCCATCAATCAGCCTGTTCCTTGCCGCATTCTCCAGCTATTGACGATTCATGAGCATGGGCCAGACGAGTCGCAAGATATTTAGCCCAGAGCCGCTGCGGGAAGAGCCTCACAGCGGAGGGTCGACTAGACGCAGCTTTTTCCGCCGAAGCCTGCGCTGGGGCGGCTTTTTTCTCATTCTGCTGTTTGCCATTCTCTTCGGCGGCTTCCTGCGTTTTGCCGACTCGGTCACGACGTTAAAGCCGCCAGCGCAGCCGAGGGCGGACGCGATCGTGGTTCTGACCGGCGGCTATCAGCGCATCGACCAGGCGGTCGAACTGCTGCGCGAGGGCGCCGGCAACAGGCTGCTGATCTCCGGTGTCCACCCGACCACGACGCGCACGCAGATCCGCAAGATGACGCAAAGTCCGGCCGATCTCTTCAGCTGTTGCGTCGATATCGGTTACGACGCGATCGACACCATCGGCAATGCCCGCGAAGCAGCCAATTGGATCCATAGCCGCGGCTACAAGAGCGTGCTCGTCGTCACCAACAACTACCATATGCCCCGCAGCCTGGCGGAACTGAAGTATGTGGACCCGGCGACCGAATTCATTCCCTATCCGGTGGTCAATTCGGACCTGAAGACCCAGAACTGGTTCACCAATCCGAATGCGCTGCGCACCATGCTCTACGAATATTGCAAGGTGCTCCTGGCTGGCGTGCGCAACGTCTTCGGCCTGGGCCGTCCCGAGGGCCTGCGCTCGCAGGAACAGCAGGAAGCCGGTAGCAGCAAGAGCGGCT
The DNA here is from genome assembly GCF_052113965.1 of Rhizobium sp. RAF56. Classification (NCBI taxonomy): domain Bacteria; kingdom Pseudomonadati; phylum Pseudomonadota; class Alphaproteobacteria; order Hyphomicrobiales; family Rhizobiaceae; genus Rhizobium; species Rhizobium sp. RAF56. The sequence goes on along the minus strand of NZ_JBFRDU010000041.1, from coordinate 30,485 downwards.
GATATGCCCCGCCGCCGCATGCGGCTTTTTCTGAGCGACGATATCGTGTAGGCAGACGGAAGCCGCCGGGGAGCCGGCACCGCAGCATCCGCAGAATGGCGCCAGACGCGCCGTCCCTGCACGGGAAAGCCTTGATGACGACAGTTCGATCGATCCTGTTCAATACCGCCTTCTACGCCAACTTGATCCTGCGCATGATTTTTCTGTCGCCGATCTATTTCCTGCTGCCGCGGCGCAAGGCGTATTCAATCCCCAAGAACTGGGCCCGGTCGAGCGTCTGGCTGATGGAGAAGATCGTCGGCACGACCTTCGAGATCGAAGGGTTGGAGAACATCCCGCAAGGCAGCTACATTTTCGCGCCGAAGCACCAATCCTTCTGGGACACGTTCGCGCTGCTGCCCTACCTCAACGATCCCGTCTACATCCTCAAGCACGAGCTGATGTGGATCCCGATCTTCGGCTGGTATGCGAAGAAGCAGCGGATGATCCCTGTCGATCGTGGCGCGCGCGGCAAGGTGATGATCGACGTGCTCAGGCGCACCCGCGAGGAGCTGGCGACGGGACGGCAGCTGATTATCTATCCGGAAGGCACGCGCCGTCCGCCGGGCGCAGAACCCCTCTACAAATACGGGATTGCCCGGATGTATCGCGACCTCGGCGTGCCTGTCTTGCCGGTGGCGATGCATCCCGGACTGTTTTGGCCGAGGCGCAGCTTCCGGCGCTATCCGGGGCATTTCAAGGTGCGCATCCTGCCGCCGATCGAGCCGGGCCTCGATCCGGATGTCTTCTACGCCCGGCTGATTGCCGAAACCGAGAAGGCGAGCGACGAGCTTTTGGTCGAAACGGCGGCCAACAATCCGTCGCTTCCCTTGCCGCCGACAGCTCGCCATCGGCTTGCCGAGCTTTCGAAGTCCGGCGCGACCGCCAAGGCAGCCCAGTAACGGCTGGGAGCAATTCCAGGAAAAGTGTGCCGCGGTTTTCCGTCCGGAATTGCGTGAAACAGAAAGAGAGAGCGGATCTGCGATTCGAAGAAAAGCAGATCTGCTCTGGTCAGGATGCGCCGCGTATCCGCTGGATCTCGCTGCCAACAGCTTCCAGCCAATGATCGCGGATGCCCATTTCGCGCAAATGCTCGAGCGTATTGAAGACATAGGCGTCGTTCGGACCCGATTGTCCCTTCGCCGAATGGACGATCCCCGCGGCTTCCTGCGTCTCTAGGGCGCCTGCATACTGCCGATGCGATCGGTCGACCACGTAGGTCAGCGCGGTCACCCGTCGCCCGCTCCTGAGGCGGACAGGCAAGAGGCGTTCAAGATAGACGTGCGTGACGAGTTCCCTCTCGCGAAGATAGGCTATTACGTCCGACCGATGCGGGAGGGCGACACGGAAGGCCATGCCGCGGCACGACCCGCCATGGTCCAGGCCGAGAACGAGGCCGGGGCTCTCTTGCGTGCCTCTATGCACCCATGAGCGCACGCAAAGCGCCCGGCGATGTCCGAAAACAAGGGCCTCGGACTTTTCCTCGAACGCAAAGCCCGGATTCCACATCAGCGATCCGTAGCCAAAGACCCAAAATTCGTCCATATCCAAAGCCAAGTCGAAGTGATTGCGGTGGGCGGCGCACCATTGGGCGGCGCCGGGTGAGGAATGTTTACGCAGGTGCGGTTGCACAACCATCGGAGAACATCATGGTATCGTCAAGCCAGACAGGCGCATCGGCAAGAGGCCGCAAGATCTGGCTGTGGGGGTTCGGCATCCTTGTCGTTCTCGCCGCTCTTTACTCGGCGGGCTGGTTCTACGCCACCTCCGTCCTGAAGGACAACGTGCTGCGCGCGCTGGGCAAGCAGGAAGCCGCCGGCATTACCAGCGACTGCGCCGACATGGCGTTTAGCGGCTTTCCTTTCCGCATCGGCCTTTCCTGCTCCGGCGTGAAGATCGACGATCATAAACACGGCGTCTCAGCCTCCTTCAATCGCCTGACGTCGCACGCGCGCGTCTATGCGCCGGGCGACATCAGCTGGAGCCTTCAATCGCCCGCGGAATTCCGTTCGGCGCAAGGGCTGAGCATGTCGGCTGAATGGGCGAGCCTGCAATCACAGCTGACCACCCGCGGCAAAGGCATCGAGCAGGGTATGACGGTCATCGAGGGGCTAAAGGCGGGCATCGTCTCCGCCCTTGACGGCCGCAGCCTGAATTTTACCGCAGCCCGCACGGAGATCCATGCGCGCCAGGCGGGCGAAGACCTGCAGGCGACGATCGGCATCGAAAATGCGAACGTCGTCGTCCCGGCCCTCCCGCAGCCGCTGCCGGCGGCCTCCGCCAACGTCGATGTCACGCTGACTGGAAAGGCCGGCCTGCTGACCGGTCGCGATGAGAGCGGCCAGCCGCTCCGCGGTGCAGCTGGGATCGTCAATCATGCCATTGCCGATATCGGCGAGGGACGGACTCTGACGCTGTCAGGGCCTTTCTCCTTCGACGAGCAAGGCTACCTTTCGGGCCAATTCAAATTGAAGATCGACCAGCTCGGCCCCTGGCGGGAAAGCCTCAAGGTCATGATCCCCGCGGCCAGCCGCACCATCGACTTTGCCGGAAAGCTGCTGAAGAGCCTCGCCGGTGGCGGCGATAGCGTCTCCGTGGACCTGACGGTTACCCAGGGAGCCGTCTCGCTGAGCGGCTTCATCCCGCTCGGCAACCTGCCGCCGATCTGACGACAGGCCGCGTGCGGAAACACGACGACCCTGTCAGCCGTGCGGGCGGCCGAAGTCCGGCGCTTCCACGTCCTGGCCGGCCTCGACGATCGAGCGACGGATGGCTCGCGTGCGCGTGAAGAGTTCGAAGATCTTCTCCCCGTCACCCCAGCGGATCGCCCGCTGCAGATATGCGAGATCCTCCGAAAACCGCGACAGCATTTCGAGGATCGCATCCCTGTTGTGCAGGCAGACGTCCCGCCACATGGTCGGGTCGGAGGCGGCAAGGCGGGTGAAATCGCGAAAACCGGAGGCCGAATACTTGATGACTTCCGATTCGGTCACCGTTTCCAGGTCGTCAGCCGTGCCGACGATGTTGTAGGCGATGATGTGCGGCAGATGCGAGACGATCGCCAGCACCTTGTCGTGATGTTCGGGATCCATCTCGTCGACGCGCGATCCAAGCGTCTCCCAGAAGCTCCTGAGCTTTTTCAACGCCGTTTCATCGGTCCCCGGCAGCGGCGTAAAAATACACCAGCGGCCGGCGAAGAGACCCGGAAAGCCGGCGTCGGGGCCGGATTTCTCCGTCCCCGCCAGCGGATGACCGGGGATGAAATGCACGTTGTCCGGCAGGTGAGGCTGCATCTGGGCTATGACGGAAGCCTTGGTCGAGCCGACGTCGGTGACGATCGCGCCCGCCTTCAAATGCGGCGCGATCTCCTTGGCGACGCTTTCCGACGCGCCGACCGGCACCGATACGATGACGAGATCGGCATCGCGCACGGCCTCGGCCGCCGAGGTGGTGTAGCGATTGCCGAGTTTCAGCTCTTCGGCGCGCTTCAGCGTGGGCGCGCTGCGCGTGGCGATCACCACCTCTTCCGCAAGACCCAGCCGCTTGATGTCGTGGGCGATCGAGGAGCCGATGAGGCCGATGCCGATCAGCGCGATCCGCTCGAACTGGATGCTCATGCCTTGCGTCCCATAAATTCGCCAAGCGTCTCGATCACGCCGCGGTTTGCTTCCTCCGTGCCGATGCTCATGCGCAACGCGTTCGGAAATCCATAGCCGCGCACGGCGCGCAGGATGTAGCCACGGCCCGTCAGAAACGCGTCCGCGTCGACCGCACGCCTACCGTCGACGTCGGGGAAGTGGATGAGGACGAAGTTCGCCACCGACGGCGTGACCCTGAGGCCGACCGTTTCAAGTGCCACCGTCAATTTGTCGACCCACAGCAGATTGTGTTCGACCGCCCGCTCCACGAATGCCTGGTCGCGGACCGCGGCAGCGCCCGCAGCGATCGCCGCCGAATTCATGTTGAAAGGACCGCGCACGCGGTTCAGCGCGTCGACGATCTCAAGAGGACCGAACATCCAGCCGACCCGGAGCGCCGCGAGGCCATAAACCTTGGAAAAGGTGCGCGTCATGACGACGTTGGCATTGGTCGAGACCAGCTCGATGCCGGCCTCGTAGTCGTTGCGGCGGACATATTCGGCATAGGCCGCGTCCAATACGAGGATGACATGCTTCGGCAGCGCCGCCTGCAGGCGGCGGATTTCCGTGACAGGAACATAAGTGCCGGTCGGATTGCCGGGATTGGCGATGAACACCATCTTCGTCTTCGGGGTGACGGCGGCAAGGATGGCGTCGACATCGACCGTGCAATCCTTCTCCTTGACCGTCACCGGCGTCGCGCCGGCGCCCATGATCTGGATCCTGTAGACCAGGAAGCCGTGCTCGGTGATCACCGCCTCGTCACCGGGGCTGAGATAGACGTGGCAGAGCAGGCCGAGCAATTCGTCGGAACCGTTGCCGCAGAGGATGTTGGCGGGATTGAGCCCGTTCACGTCGGCGATCGCCTGCCGCAGCTCCGTTGCTTGCCCATCCGGATAGCGCTCGAGCTGGTCGGCAGCGGAACGGACGGCCGCGATCGCCTTGGGGCTCGCGCCAAGCGGCGTTTCATTGGATGACAGCTTATAGACGCGGGCGACACCCGGCGCGTGCTCCTTGCCCGGCACATAGGCGGCGATATCCAGAATACCGGGGCGCGGAACAGGCTTCGTCGTGTCAATGCTCATCGTGTCGACCTTAGGGAAGGGCCGGAAATGCCCGGCTGAAAACAATGCCGTCGGCATTAAAGCGGAAACGCCGTTTTGTCGAGGGTAGAACGCTGTCCTGGTGTCAGCGTTTGAGCGGCGTTTCCTCGCGTGTCGTCGGAACGCCACGCGGTGCGAGCACGGGCACGAAGACGCGTCGCGAGGCGCGGGCGGCGACGGGCAGACCCTGATAGAGACGTTTCTGAGCCTCGACGACGATGACGCCGGAAAAGACCGGCGAAAGGACACGGCCGAGGCGCTCGAAGACCCGTCTGAGGCTAAGCACGGCCCTGAGCTTCGACGGCGGGAAGAACAGCGCCTCGGCGGTGGCGCCGGGGGTGAAATTGGTTTCGCGCAGGAGCGCGGTCAATTGCCCGCGCGAATAGGGCCGGCCCGAGCCGAAGGGCGTGTGCTCCATTCGCGCCCAGACGCCGCGGCGGTTGGGAACCACGATGACAAGCCGGCCGCCCGGCGCCAATATCCGCCACAGCTCCTTCAGCGTTTCGCGCGGGCTTTCGGCGAATTCCAGCGAATGCACCATCAGGACGCGATCGATCGAGGAATCCGGCAGCGGCAGCTCTTCGTCGAACACCAGCGCGGTCGCGGATGCCGACCCCATCGGCCAGTTCACCGCCCCCTGCCCGGCCGGCATGAAGGCGAAGGTGCGCTCGGTATCCTCGCGGAAGCGGTCGAGGTAGGGAACGACATAGCCGAGCCCCACAAGACGCTCCTCCGGCAGACGCGCCCAGAGGGAGGTAAGCGCTGCCGCGATGGATTGCTCCGCGAAGCGTCCAAGCTCGGAATGGTAGAACTGACGAAGGTCAACGATATCGGCGTGCATCGCGTCAAATGTTATCAGCGGGCAGTTGGACTTCAAGACCGAAGCCTCTACATTTGCCTCATCTATCAGCATTAAGGGGTATTTGGATCATGAAGCCTTTGGAAATAGAGGTTTTTATCTGCCGGTCGGACAATTTCTGCGTCCTCGTGCACGAGCCGGAAACGGGCCTCACCGCAACGATCGACGCGCCCGATGCCGCGATGATCGCAGCCGCCGCTGCCCGTCGCGGCTGGGAGATCACGCATGTGCTGACCACCCATCACCACACCGATCACGTCGAGGGAAACCTCGCCCTGAAGGAGCAGTATGGCTGCGAGATCATCGGGCCGATCAACGAGGCCGTTGCAATCCCGGGCCTCGACAAGGCCGTCGGCGACGGCGACAGTTTCGAGTTCGCCGGTCACGCGGTGTCGGTGATCGAGACGCCTGGCCACACCGCCGGCCACATCTGCTACCATTTCTCCGACGACAAGCTGCTGTTTGCCGCCGACACGCTGTTTGCGCTCGGCTGCGGCCGCCTGTTCGAGCGGCCTCCCGCCGACATGTGGGCATCGCTGCAGAAGCTTGCCGCCCTTCCCGACGAGACGGCTGTCTATTTCGGGCACGAATATACCCTTACCAACGCCCGTTTCGCGCTGACGATCGATCCCGGCAATGAGCGGCTGCAGGCACGCGCCGCCGACGTCGAGGCTGCCCGCGCCGCCGGCCGTTTCACCATTCCGACGACGATCGGACTGGAGAAGGAAACCAACCCGTTCCTGCGCGCCGCCGATCCGGCGATCCGGCGCAACCTCTTGATGGAGAGCCGCTCCGACGAAGACGTCTTTGCCGAAATCCGTAAGCGCAAGGACAATTTCTGATGCGGGCGGAGGATATCGTCCGCACGCTATCCATGGAGCCGCATCCGGAGGGCGGATGGTACGCCGAGACCTTCCGCGACGCGCGCGGCGGCGTGCGCGGACATTCGACGGCAATCTACTATCTCCTGGAAGCCGGCCAGCGTTCCCATTGGCACCGCGTCCGCGACGCGGCGGAAGTCTGGCACTACTATGCCGGCGCGCCGCTTCGGCTCTCCCTTTCCGCCGACGGCCACGCAAGCGAGGCGGTGATCCTGGGGGCCGATCTTGCCAAGGGCGAGCGCCCGCAGGCGATCGTTCCCACAGACTGGTGGCAGGCGGCAGAAAGTCTCGGCGACTACACGCTGGTCGGCTGCACGGTGGCGCCGGGTTTCGAGTTTGCAAGCTTCGAACTGGCGCCGCCCGATTGGAAGCCCAGCGGCAGTTGAACTGCTACTCCGCGGCTTCCGCCTGCGGAACGCGGCTGCGCAGGATCATCGGATGTGCGGCAAGGACGGCACCGCCCGTCACGAAAAGGCAGGCGACAGCAATCCCCCAGCTCGGCTCCGCAAAACCGAAGAGCGTCAGGATGAGGGTGGAAAACAACGGCGCTGCATAGCTTGCGGCGCCGAGCGTCTGAATGTCGCCGTTCTTGACGCCGTAGTCCCAGGCATAGAAGGCAGCGCCGACCGGAAAGAGACCAAGACCAACAACCGCGACCCACTGCAAGGCGGTTTCCGGCCAGACCGTTGCCTCCAGCCCCCAATGGCAGAGAAGTGAGAGCACCGAGGTAGCGAGGCAAAAACCGGTCACCACGTCCGTCGACACCGCGCCGAAACGGCGCGTGATCAGCGAATAGCCGGACCAGGTGAAGGCGCAGAGGAAGGCAGCGGCATAGCCGATCGCATAGGCGCCCTCGAAGTGAAAGCCGTTGCGGCCGACGATCAACACCGTGCCGCAAAGCCCGAGTAGTGCCCCGATCACGTGATACCAGCGCAAGCGCTCGCCCGGCAGCAACGCCGATCCGACGACGATCAGGAGCGGCCAGAGATAGGCGATTAGCCCCGCTTCGACTGCCGGCGCGTTGCGCAGTGCCGTGAAATAGAGGAAGTGATAGCCGAACAGACCGGCAATGCCGCTCACCCAGACCTTTGCCGGCTGGCGCAGCAAGGCGAGGCGCTTCGGGTTGAGGACGAGCACGACGATGCCCGGCACGCTGCCGATCGCAAAGCAGATCGCCGACAGCTGGAACGGCGGCATCTTGCCGGAGGCAGCCGTCAGCAGCGCCAGGAACGACCACATCAGGATGGCGGAAAAACCCGTCAAGGTCGCGCGCAGTTTCACGTCTTAGAGCCTCCCAGCCCTTATCGAAGAGCCAGCCGGCGCTTGGCGTTGCGCGGCTAGCTGCCGTATTTGACGGCGGTGATGGTCACGGTCCCGTACTTGGTCGGAATGCGCACATAGACCGGAGCATATACATTTATGCTGGCGGACTTGGCAAACCAGATCTCCATGTCGTCGCTCTTGCTGAGATAGGCGTAGTCGTCACGATTTTTCTTGTAGCCGGACTTCGGCGTGAAGCGGACGCCGCAGACCACCGTGTCGCCCTTGTAGCCGTCGGTCGTAAAGCGGCGCGAACCCTTGGGCGACAGCTTCAAGTCCATCCGCGTTTCACCGTCATAGATCGGCAGCGTCTGAGCGCAGACATCGGTGTTTCCCGGAAAGATCAGGCCGGAGATCGGATCGAGCACCGAGCGCAAGTCGCTTTCCGTCACCGGGATCCAATTGTCCGGGCGGCGCGGCGCCGGCGTGGTCGTCGTCGAGGTCACGTTGCCGTCATGATAGACGACGTCATAGGTACGCGCCTTGCGCCCCTTCGTGTAGTAGAGCGTGTAGCGCGAGGCCTCGAGCCGATTGGCGCCGACGAGCCCCGAAACCGTCGCCTGCGCCGAAATGCGCGTCACCAGGGTCGCAAGACCGGCCGAATTGATGTCGGCCGTGATCGAATAGTGCTTGTCCTTCACCTCGGTCTTGAAATTCGCGCGCGCGATCGGCAGCCCAGCCAACGCCACGCGATAACGCGTCTCGTTGGTGAGATCGTCGGCATGGGCGAAAGAAGGCGCCAGCAGCACCGTCATCGAAAGAAGCAGCCATTTTCCAAAGTGAGACATAACCAAAGCCTTCAGCAGGCGGAAACGATGGACGTTTCCGCATGCGATTGATATAGGGACGTTCAACGCCCGGGACGACTGCTAAAAACACAAGCTTTTTGACAGAATTGCGGGAAAGGCCAAGGTTTGGCTTGACGCGCGCGGTCGCGCTGACTATAGAACCGCAACTTTCCAATCATGGCCTGATGGATTGCATACCGGGTTTTTGTCCGGGAGCGGTTCAGTGGCTGAGTAAAAACAAGAGCAGGTGTATCCATGTCCCGCATGTGCGAATTGACCGGCAAGGCCGTCCTGGTGGGCAATAATGTCAGCCACGCCAACAACAAGACCAAGCGCCGGTTCCTCCCGAACCTTTGCCAGGTTACGCTGATTTCCGACGTTCTCGGTCAGCGCTACCGTCTGCGTGTTACCGCTGCGGCCCTTCGCTCGGTCGAACATCGCGGTGGCCTCGACGCTTTCCTTCTGAAGGCCAGCGAAAACGAGCTTTCCATGCGCGCTCGTCTGTTGCGTCGTCAGATCGTCAAGAAGACCGCTGAAGCAGCAGTTGCTGCATAAGCTTCGGCATCTTCTGAATTCATACGGGCTTTGAGGCTTGCACGGATCGCATCCGGACAAGCCTTTTGCTTTGCCCGGTTTCTCCTCCAACTGGTGGCATCACCCAGGATAAAAAAATGCTGAAGAACCGCTATACCATCCTCTACGTTATCCTGATGACGCTGGTCGTCGTCGCCTCGAACTTCCTCGTCCAGTTTCCGTTGAACGGCCAGCTCTTTGGCATCAATCTCGGCGACATCCTGACCTGGGGTGCGTTCACCTATCCCGTCGCCTTCCTGATCACCGATCTGACGAACCGGCAGTTCGGCCCGCAAACCGCGCGCAAGGTGGTTTTCGCCGGCTTCGTCGTCGGTGTCGGCCTCTCCTTCTACACTTCGGTGCCGCGCATCGCGATCGCTTCCGGTTCTGCCTATCTCGCCGGCCAGCTGCTCGATATCTCCGTCTTCAACCGCTTGCGCCGTCAGGCCTGGTGGCGCGCGCCGCTGACCGGCTCGCTGATCGGCTCGGCGCTCGACACGATCATGTTCTTCTCCTTCGCCTTTGCCGCGTTCTTCGTGTTCTTCGGCCCGAACGACCCCTTCGCGCTGGAACAGGCCCCGATCCTCGGCATTCTCGCGACGCAGGCGCCGCGCTGGATTTCCTGGGCGATCGGCGACTTCTCCGTGAAGGTAACCGTCGGCCTCGTCATGCTGCTCCCCTATGGCGCGCTGATGAACGTGCTGAAGCCGATGCAGCCCGCCCGCGCGAGCTAGGCCGTAACCACACGCAAGCTCCCTCGCCTTTCAAGGCGGGGGCGCGTGCCGGTCACGGCCATACTGCCTCGGTGAACATCCCATCACACGCTTGAATGCCGTGCTGAAGGCGGCCTCGGATTCATAGCCGAGCGACGGCGCGATGAGGGAAATCGGATCCCTCGAATTCTCCAGCCTGTCGCCCGCCAACAGCATGCGCCATTGCGCAAGATACTCCATCGGCGATGTGCCGACCGTTTCCTTGAACCTCAGCGCAAACGTCGAACGCGACATGCCGGCGCGAGCCGCCAGCTCCTGCAAGGTCCATCGCCGGGCCGGATCGTCGTGCATCGCGGTCATCGCCGCACTCATCTGCTTGTCGGCCAGCGCAAACAGCCAGCCGACGCCGGCTCTCGCGCCATCGGCCAGGTGCAGCCGCAGCGCCTGAACCAGGATCATGTGCGCCAGATGCTGGACGATCAGAGAGCCCCCCGGCTGCGGCTCGCGCAACTCCTGCATCATCCGCTCCACGGACCAACGCAAGGTCGCCTGGCCGGGCTCGTCTCTGATCAAAACGATTGGCGGCAGCATGCGCAGCAGCAGGCCGGAATGAGCACCGGTCAACCCAAACCGGCTGCTGACCAAAAGAAAGTCGTCGCCGCCGTTGTAGGAAACGATGCCGCCGGTACGCGCGGGCGAAAAGACCTCGGCGGCACCGACCGGCGCCAGATCCATGTCCGTTGCCATACGGAAGGGCCGGCCGCTCGGCAGCAGAAAGCAATCCCCCGCCTGCAGGCGCACCGCCCCTGAAACACCCTCCACCGAGAGCCAACACTCACCCGAGACGACGGCGCCGCACTTCACCCCCTCCTGCTGATCGGGAAACTGGATCGACCAAGCTCCACCCGCCTCGAATCCGGCCGAAAGGTAGTTGCGGGGCTTGAGCAGGGACAAAACGTTTGACAGCGGATCCATAGTTTTTCCGGACGATCGCGAAGATAGTGCGGACGTTATCGCATAGACCGTATTTCTCAAACCTCTATCTTCAGTCCGACAGGCGGCCGGGCGGTAGACGTCCAGGCGACAAGCAAGGAGAATAGGATGCGTGTCTTCGTAACAGGCGCTACGGGCTTTGTCGGCTCCGCCGTCGTTCAGGAGCTTCTCGGCGCAGGTCATCAGGTCCTTGGCCTCGCCCGGTCGGACGCGGCTGCGGCATCCCTTGAGGCGATGGGGGCTGGTGTGCATCGCGGCGACCTTGAGGATCTGCAGAGCCTTCGCAGCGGCGCCGCTGCGGCCGATGGCGTGATCCATACCGGATTCATCCATGATTTTTCGAGGTTCAAGGAGAACTGCGAGATAGACCGGCGAGCGATAGAGGCCCTCGGCTCAGCCTTGGCGGGCTCCGACCGCCCGCTGGTCATAACTTCGGGAACCGGGCTCCTTCCGCAAGGTCGGCGGACGACCGAGGAAGATGCGCCCTCCACGGCCTCTCCCCGCGTCGCGTCCGAGGAGGCAGCCGCTGCGGCCGCATCGCGGGGCGTGCGCGCCATGGTCGTCCGTCTGCCACCGTCGGTCCACGGCGACGGTGATCATGGCTTTGTGCCGCTCCTCATCGGTATCGCCCGCGACAAAGGCGCCTCGGTCCATGCCGATGAAGGAGGCAATCTCTGGTCCGCCGTCCATCGTTTCGATGCGGCGAGGCTCTTCCGGCTGGCGCTGGAGAAGGGTAAGGCGGGCAGCCGCTATCACGGTGCCGCCGAGGAAGGCGTTCCCTTCCGCGAAATCGCCGAAGTCATCGGCCGCCGCCTGGACGTCCCCGTCGTTTCCAAGTCCCGCGACGATGCCGCTTTGCACTTTGGCTGGTTTGCGCACTTCGCGGCGATGGACAATCTGGCCTCAAGCCAGCGAACCCGTGATGAACTGGGCTGGCAGCCGACCGGACCCGGCCTGATTGAAGACATCGATCGCGCGGTCTATTTCGGCGGATGAGCGCCAGGGCGCTGTGACGGTTTCAATCCAGCAGCCGAAACTCCAGCATCAGATTGCGCTGCAGGATCGAATGGTTGTCGTCGGAGATCAGGATCAGGTGGATGCTGCCATCGGCGGCGCTATAGGCGTCGATGCCTTCCATATTGTCGATCTGGTCGTTCGCATTGGCCTCGAAAATGACCTTGCCGTCGACGACCACACCGGGACGGATGTCGCTGCCCGCGATCCGGCGGAGCCGCATGCCGATGCCGTGCGCCAGATCGAAACGCCGTTCCAAAAGCAGGAGATCACCATCAGGGAGAAAGACGCCGTCGCTGACGTCGAAATCGTCATAGTGGCGCACCGCAAAACGACCCTTGAGCGGCCCCTCGATGATCGCGGCGAGCAGATTGCCGTCGCCGTCGAGGCTCCGCTCCGCGACGACCACCGCCGCACCCGCAAGCGGGCTTGCGGCCGGGGCGATCATCAGCGCCTCCAAACCACGATTGCCCCGCAGTTCCTTGCGGGGGATCAAGATCGGCAGCGAGCCCTTTGGCGGCGACGTGGCAAAGTCGGGCTCGGGATAGAGGTCGACTCGATGGTTCTGCTCGAAGCTGACGAGAACGTCGCCGTCACGCAGCGCCAATCCCTCGGCGTCCATCGCCCCCTTGCCCTCGTGCGTGCGACCGGCGCGGTCGCGCATGGGCGTAATCATCGCACCGGAAATGCCCTTGAGCTGGCCTTCCTCGTTGCGCTCGATTGCGCCGGTCAGCCAGTGGCCGGTGTCGAGCACGGCAATGAAATGGCGCTGATCCGGCTGCATTCGGATCGACGAGGCGGCACCAAAGAGGGAATTCGTCGATGCCAACGACAGCCCCCCCAGGAACTCCACCGGCCCGAACTTGCTCTCATTGGAACCCGGCCGGAGCTGCGTGATCATCTGGCCGCGGATGACGGCCTCCCCCTCCTCGGTTCCTCCGCTCGCAGTACCGCATGCCGCAAGCGCCATCATCGCGAGGCTGAGGGCGCAAAGGCGCTTCATGCGTTTCCTGACCTTCCGCCAACGGCGCGAGAGTGAGCAAAAAGGGAAAACATCGGCCGGAAAGGGTGGATGTCGTTAAGGGATGGCGTCAACCGGCGCGGCGCATGCGCGAGCGCGGCTGCGTGGCCTTGTCTTCGAAGAGCGAGGCAAGCTGTTCGGTCATCGCGCCCGCCAGCTCATCCGCATCGACGATGGTAACGGCGCGGCGATAATAGCGCGTCACGTCATGGCCGATGCCGATCGCCAGAAGTTCGACCGGCGAGCGCGTCTCGATCTGGTCGATGACGGCCCGCAAATGCCGCTCCAGATAATTGCCCGGATTGACCGAAAGCGTCGAATCGTCGACCGGCGCGCCGTCCGAAATCATCATCAGGATGCGGCGCTGCTCGCGGCGTGCAAGCAGCCTGTTGTGCGCCCAGATCAGCGCTTCGCCGTCGATGTTTTCCTTGAGCAACCCTTCGCGCATCATCAGGCCGAGATTGGTGCGCGCGCGGCGCCATGGCTCATCGGCCGATTTGTAGATGATGTGGCGCAGGTCGTTCAGCCGGCCCGGCGTCTGCGGCTTGCCACCCGTCAACCACCTTTCGCGTGCCTGACCGCCCTTCCAGGCCTTGGTCGTGAAGCCGAGAATTTCCGCCTTGACGCCGCAGCGCTCGAGCGTGCGCGCCAGAATGTCGGCGCAGGTGGCGGCAACCGTGATCGGGCGGCCGCGCATCGAGCCGGAATTGTCGATCAGCAGCGTCACGACCGTATCGCGGAACTGCGTGTCGCGCTCCATCTTGAAGGAAAGCGCCTGCATCGGGTCGATGATCAGGCGGGTCAGCCGCGCCGGATCGAGATAGCCCTCTTCCAGGTCGAAATCCCACGAGCGGTTCTGCTGCGCCATCAACCGGCGCTGCAGCCTATTGGCAAGACGGCCGACAGCGCCCTGAAGGTGCGCGAGCTGCTTGTCGAGGAAGGCGCGAAGGCGCTCCAACTCGGCCGCGTCGCACAGCTCCTGGGCCGTGACCACCTCGTCGAATTCTTCCGTGAAGACGTGATAATCGACCTTGGTGTTGAAATCGTCGAAGGGCGCGTGCGGGCGGCGGGTCTCGCCGGGCGTCTCGGAATCGTCCTCGCCCTCGTCCTGCATGTCGTCGTCGGAGATTTCGGCGCCGTCCTGCTCGCCGTCTTCCATCTGCTCGTCCGACTGCTCGCTGTCCTCGGCGGGAGCGGCGTCGGAGCCGTCATCCTCTTCGACCTCGTCCTGCTCCTGCTCTTCGCCGCGCGGCTGATCCTCGTCCTCGGAGTTCTCGTCCTCGTTCTGGTCCAGATCATCGTCGCCGTAGTCTTCCGCCATCTCCATGGCCGAGAGGATGTTGCGCACGAGCCGGCCGAACGCCTGCTGGTCGTCAATCGCGGAGGACAGGTTTTCGAGCTCGCCGGCGACCTTGTTTTCGATGAAGGGCCGCCACAGATCGAGCACCTTGCCGGCGCTTGCAGGCGGCTTGGCGCCGGTCAGCTTTTCGCGGACGATCATCGCCATCGCCTCGCCGATCGGGGCATCTTCCTGCCGCTCGATGCCCGAGAAATTCGCCTTGGCGTATTTCTCCGCGTTCATCGAGGCAATATTGGTGGCCACGCCGCTCATGCGCCGCGCGCCGATCGATTCGACGCGTGCCTGCTCGACCGCATCGAAAATGGCGCGTGCGTCGGCGCCTTGCGGGGCCATGGTGGCGTGAACGCGAGCGTCATGGCAGGCGAGCCTGAGCGCCATGGAATCGCCAAGGCCTCGCGTCACCGCAAGCTCATGCGCCGTCGGCCGCTTCGAAAGCTCCGGCAACCGGATACGCTCGCCGGTCATGCCCGGACGCTCGTTGGCAAACGCCACCTCGACATCCGCATCGCCGGCGATCGCGCGCACGCAGCCGGTGATCGCCCTGCGCAAGGGTTCCATGTCGACCGGGCCGCCGCCCTTCGGTTTCGAATTGTCTCCGCGACCCGCCATCGGTGAGGCCTCTTTATCTCTAGGCTTCGAGCACGATGTTGGCAGCGCTTTCCTTCAGCTCGACGCCGAAAGCACGCTGGTACTGCTCGGCCACGAGTGCCCGTTCCAGCTCGTCGCACTTATTGAGGAAGGTGACACGGAAGCCGAAGGCGACGTCGCCGAAGATTTCCGCGTTTTCCGCCCAGGTGATGACCGTGCGCGGGCTCATGACGGTGGAGAGATCGCCGTTCATGAAGGCGGCGCGGGTAAGGTCGGCGACGCGCACCATCTTCGAGACGGTCTCGCGGCCTGCCGCCGTGCGGAAGGACTTCACCTTGGCGAGAACGATGTCGACTTCATTGTTGTGCGGCAAATAGTTCAGCGTGGTCACGATCGACCAGCGGTCCATCTGCGCCTGGTTGATCTGCTGTGTGCCGTGATAGAGACCGGTCGTGTCGCCGAGACCGACGGTGTTGGCGGTCGCGAACAGACGGAAAGCCGGATGCGGGCGGATCACGCGGCTCTGGTCGAGCAGCGTCAGGCGGCCGGACGATTCCAGCACGCGCTGGATCACGAACATGACGTCCGGACGGCCGGCATCGTACTCGTCGAAGACCAGCGCGACATTGTGCTGGTAAGCCCAGGGCAGGATGCCATCCTTGAATTCGGTGACCTGCAGCCCGTCCTTGACGACGATGGCGTCCTTGCCGATGAGGTCGATACGGCTGACATGGCTGTCGAGGTTGATGCGCACGCAGGGCCAGTTGAGGCGGGCTGCGACCTGCTCGATATGCGAGGATTTCCCGGTGCCGTGATAACCGGAGATCATCACGCGGCGATTATGAGCAAAGCCGGCGAGAATGGCGAGCGTGGTCTCGCGGTCGAAGAGGTAGTCGGCGTCGAAATCCGGAACATAGGCATCGCCCTTGCTGTAGGCGGGAACGCGGATGTCGCTGTCGATGCCGAAGGCCTCACGGACCGAAACGGTGGTGTCGGGCAGTTGGGAAATATCCAGGTCTATCTTGCTCATCATGTCTCCAAGGCGGATGATCGCCACCCGGCCGTATCTCATATCGATTTCGCAGCCGTACTCCCGCAAGCGGCTGCCCGCCCGTCCAAATACGTCGGGACGTCGGCGATTCTTCTCCGGGACTGAAGCGAAACCTCGATGCGGTCGACGGTCGACCTGCGAGCAATCTAAACAGAGTCCCGGACAAGAAACGCCACGTCCGGAAGATGGCCGCCAGATCGAAGAGACATGGACGCAGGGTCATGCCCCGGTTGCCCGTCGATCCCGGCCGATTTGGACCATACCTCATCCAAATCCGAACTCAAGGCGACGGTTCAACAAAAACCGTTCTGCTTCAACAATTGATAGGCCTGGATGACCTCGCGGAAACGGTCCTCGGAACCGCGGTCGCCGCCGTTTGCGTCGGGGTGGTGTTTCTTGACCAGCTCCTTGTAGCGGGTCTTGATGTCCTTGGCCGTGGCACTGGCCGTCAGCCCCATGGTGTCGAACGCCTTGGTCTCAAGCGTCTTCAGCTTGCGCGCCTGCGGCTCGAAGCGCGGTCCGCCGGCACCGCCCTGCGCCACAAAACCGAAGGGATCACGCACGCGGGAATGCGCGCCGGAGCGAATCTCGGAGTGGAGAGGACTGTTGCGCGCCGCCTTGTTGACGCCGACGGTCCAGGTCGGGCGGTGGCCGGTGATCGCCTCCTTCTGGTAGCGCGCGATCTCGCTGTCCGAAAGGCCGGAGAAATAGTTGTAGCCCTTGTTGTATTCCTTGACGTGCTCGAAACAGAACAGGAAGAACTGCCCTTCCGCGTTGCGACCCACGGGCGCGCGATGGAGGCCCTGCTTGTCGCAGCCATCCCATTGGCAGGTCGGCGCCGCCTGCTCGGCCTCCGGCGGCCTTCTGCGGCGCGTGCGGATGCGATCGAAGTATTTTGAATCAAGTCCCATGCCGCCAATTATGGGGTCCCAGCCCTCCGACAACAAGAATTGACAAACAGGAATGTTGCTGGCTTTGTGAAGTGTTTTCGCACATGCACACTTAGAAAGAGCAAGCCGATGACACTCCAATCCCGCATTGCGGAGAAACTCGATCAGGCCTTCGCGCCCGAGCGCCTCGACGTCATCGACGAAAGCCACCTGCATGCCGGGCACCAACCCGACATGACCGGGACGGGCGAGACCCATATGCGCGTGCGGATCGTCTCGGAAAGCTTCGCTGGCATGAGCCGCGTCGCGCGGCACCGGGCGATCAACGATCTTCTGAAGCCTGAACTCGACGCCGGCCTGCATGCGCTCGCCGTCGAACCGTCCGCCCCCGGCGAACCGACGCGCTGGTGAGTTGCCCTAGCGGATGAGGAGCGCGGTGGCGTAGAGGCCGAAGCCGAAGACGGTGTGGGTCGCAAGGTTG
The DNA here is from genome assembly GCF_052113965.1 of Rhizobium sp. RAF56. Lineage (NCBI taxonomy): Bacteria > Pseudomonadati > Pseudomonadota > Alphaproteobacteria > Hyphomicrobiales > Rhizobiaceae > Rhizobium > Rhizobium sp. RAF56. The sequence goes on along the minus strand of NZ_JBFRDU010000041.1, from coordinate 13,173 downwards.
AGCGCGCGAATGCGGCTGGCATCGGGGAGCTTCGAAGCCGCCCATCCGAGCCCGAGACCGGGCTGCAACAGGAACCAGCCGAAACCGACCGTGACAAGGCCGACGGCCCAGGCCGGCAGGAAGCTGGGCGCCGCAAACCAGGCCGCTCCGCCCAACAGGCCCATCAAGATGCCGTAGGCGATCCCCACGACATAGTGACCTATCCAGCCAAGCGCCAGTTCGTGGCGATAGGGAGCAGCCTTGGAGATGTCGTCGTGAAAGACCTTGCCGTTGCGCAGATGCCAGAACCAGCGGCCGACCGGCGCCCAGTTCACCGGCCCGGTCACCTTGAGGCTCGCCAGTATAAACACCCAGATGTCCATAAGGATGGTTGCGCCGATGCCGATGGCAACGGATTTCCAGAGAAGGTCAAACATGCAAGATCCGTAAGAAGTGTCCCCTGCGGCCTAGAGATCACGTCGTCGCGCGCCAGGCAACCGGAAAATGACTTTCAGAACGGGCCCTTAGACATCGAGGGCTCGTCGCCCTTCCCGCCACGGGCATCGCCAGCTTTGTTGGCGATGCCGCGTTTTTGCTTCGGGACTGCACGCCCGAAGAGTCTCAGTCCGCCTTCGCCAAAACCTGTTCCAGATTGTCGAGGAACTTCGGCCACCCGTACTTGGCGCCCTGATAGGCCTGCTGCTGATCCGGCCGGAAGCCCGATTGCTCCATGCGCAGATGCGTGCCGTTGCCTGAAGGTGTGAGCGTCCAGGTGACGACACTTTCGAGGCCCATGGCGTCCCACTTGTAAGACAATGTCTTATGCGGCTCGACGGCCACGACCTGGCAATCGACGCCACCCCAGTCTGCGGTGAGTTTGAAACGGTGACCCACGCTTGGCTGGAAGGCGTTCTTCATCAGCCATTCCTCGATCAGGTATGGCTGCGTAAGCGCACGCCAGACCTTTTCCGGCGGAAAATGCACATCCCGTTCGACAACAACGGAAAGTATTTCGCTCGATGCTACGTTCATTGGTCCATCCTCTTCAATAGATCTTCGAGATCGTCGAACCGTTTCTCCCAGAACCCGGCCATCTCGCTCGTCCAGTCGACCAGAGGCGAAAGCGCCTCGCGCTGGGCGCTGTAATGGGTTTGGCGACCTTCGTGGCGGTCGACCACCAAGCCGGCATCCTTCAGCAGCTTGAGATGCTTGGAGACGACCGGTTGCGAAACCCCGGCCCGCGCCGTGAGCGCACCGACTGTCTTTTCTCCTTCACGGCAAAGCCGTTCGAAGATTGCTCGACGGGTAGGATCCGCGAGCGTTCTAAAGATGACGTCCTCTGCGTTCGACACCGGGGATCCATACCTCGTTGGCTATGGATTTATATATAGCCAACGAGGTATGAATGAGTCAAGTGGGGCGTAAAATACGATGGAGGAGATATTTCGGCAGCCTTGCGCCTATTCCGGCTTTGCCTCTTCCGTCTCGGCGGGCCGGATGCGTAGCTTCGTGATGCGGTTCTTCTCGCGCTTGAGCACGATGAAGCGCTTGCCGTAGAAGGTGAAGGCTTGGCGCTCTTCGGGGATGGTCATCGATTCGTGGATGACGAGGCCGGCAATGGTCGTCGCTTCCTCGTCCGGCAGGTTCCAATCCAGCGCCCGGTTGAGATCGCGAACGGGCACGGTGCCGTCGACCACGATCGATCCATCGGCCTCCTGGCGCACGCCTTGGATATCGAGGTCGTGCTCGTCTGCGATGTCGCCGACGATTTCCTCGAGGATGTCTTCGAGCGTCACGATCCCCTGCACCTCACCATATTCGTCGACGACGACGGCAAAATGCTGCTTGCGACGCAGAAATGCGTTCAGCTGGTCTTCGAGGCTTGTGCTGTCGGGCACGAACCAGGGTTTCTGGGCAATCTTGACGATATCCAGATTTTCCGGCTCGACATTCGGCTCGGCAAGCGCGCGCAGCAGGTCCTTGGCATGGACGACGCCGACGATGTTGTCGATCGTGCCGCGCCAGAGCGGCATGCGCGTGAACGGGCTCTCGAGAATGCTGCGCACGACCGCTTCGGGAGCATCCTCGGCGTTGATGGCGCGCATGGCGGTGCGATGCACCATGATATCGGATAGTTCGAGCTCGCCGAGGTCGAGCAGGCCGCCAAGCCGGTCGCGGTCGGCTTTGACCACCGACCCCTCGCGATGCAAGAGATCGACCGCGCCGCGCAGCTCGTCGTGCGCCGACAGCATCGAAACTTCCTTCGACAGGTTGATGCCGAAAAGGCTGAGAATAAGACGCACGATAGCGTTGACGAAGCTTGACAGGGGCCCGACGACGGCGACAAACATCCGCACTGCCTTGGCGACCTTCAGGGCAAAACGGTCGGGCGTCGAAATTGCCCAGCTCTTCGGCAGGACTTCCGCGAAGATGACGAGGATGACCGTCATGGCAAGCGTTGCGATCGCAACGCCCGAATTGCCGAACAGGCCCAGGAATACGCTGGTCGCCAACGACGAAGACAGGATGTTGGCAAGATTGTTGCCGATCAGCAGCGCGCCGATCAGCCGGTCGCGTCGCTCGATGAGGTGGCGCACGATACCCGCGCGCTCCTCGCCATTCGCCTCCAGCGTGTGGATGCGGCTGCGCGACACGGCGGTGAGCGCCGTCTCCGATCCGGAGAAAAAAGCCGAAAACAACACGAGTGCCACGATCGAGAGGATCTGGGGCCAATAGTCAGCCAGTATCGCGAGCGTGCCTTCAGCCGTCATTGCGGATGTTTTTCCTTCAGAAAACTCAACACTTCGGAGGCAGGCACGTCGTCGGCGATGAACGATTGGCCGATGCCGCGGGTGAGGATGAAGGTGAGCTTGCCGCTCTTGACCTTCTTGTCCTGCGCGATCGCATCCATCAGCGTCTCGGCCGGCGGCAACGCGCCTGGAATATCGCCCATGCGCGTCGGCAGGCCGACAGCCTTCAAATGCGCCTCGACGCGGCGGGCGTCGTCAGGGCTTGCAAGATTGAGGCGCGCGGAAAATTCGTGCGCCAGCACCATGCCGATCGCCACCCCCTCACCGTGGACGAGGCGGCTGCTGTCATAGGCGGTCGCCGCCTCCAGCGCGTGACCAAAGGTATGGCCGAGGTTCAGAAGCGCCCGCGGGCCGGTTTCGCGCTCGTCGGCGACGACAACGTCGGCCTTGGCGCGGCAGCTCGTCGCAATCGCCTCGATGCGCTCGGCGCCACCTGCAAAGACCGCTTGCCAGTTCGCCTCCAGCCAGGCGAAGAAGTCCGGCTTGTCGATCAGCCCGTACTTCGCCACTTCCGCATAGCCGGCGCGGAATTCCCGCTCGCTTAGCGTATCGAGCACGCCGGTGTCGGCGAGCACCAGATCGGGCTGATGAAAGACGCCGACGAGATTCTTGCCGTGGTGCGTGTTGATGCCGGTCTTGCCGCCGACCGACGAATCCACCTGTGAAAGCAGCGAAGTCGGCACCTGCACGAAGCGCACGCCGCGCCTGACCACGCCCGCTGCGAAGCCCGCGAGGTCGCCGATTACGCCGCCGCCGAGCGCGATCACCGCATCGTTGCGCTCGATGCGAGCCCCGAGCACCGTGTCGCACACCGTCATCAGATGTTCGAAGCTCTTGGTCTTCTCCCCGGCCGGCAGCACGAGCGTTGCCGCCTGAATGCCGACGCGTTCGAGGCTTGCAACCAGGCTGTCCAGATAGAGCGGCGCCACATGCACGTCGGTGATGATCGCGGCCTTCCGGCCCTTCAACCGCGCCGCGATCTCGTCGCCTGCGCGCTTAATCAGACCCGGGCCGATCAGAATGTCATAGGCACGCTCGCCGAGCGGCACATGAACGAGACGTTCGGCTGCGGAGTTCGCGTCAGGGGTCATCGCATTCATCACTTACTTTCCTTGGTGTCGATTATGGCCGCAAGGACTTCCTTAGCTATGACATCCTTGTGCACATCACGCGACAGAACGGTTAGATCGGCCTCCGCATAGACGGGATAGCGGGCGTTCATCAGGTTCTCGAGCGTCTGCTTCGGGTTCTCGGTCTTCAACAGAGGCCGTGTATCGCGCTTGTTGACGCGCTCCCAAAGCACGTCGAGCTCTGCCTTCAGCCAGATGGAAAGGCCGCCCTTCTTGATGTGCCTTCGCGTGCGGTCGTTGATGAAGGCCCCGCCACCGGTGGAAACGACGCGCGGACCGCCTTTAAGCAACCGCTTCATCACGCGTGTCTCGAGGGCCCTGAACTCTTCCTCGCCATAGGCGGCAAAAAGCTCATTGACGCTCATGCGGGAAACACGCTCGATCTCCGCATCCGTGTCGATAAAGGGGATGCCGAGCTGGTTCGCGACCAGGCGGCCGATGGAGGATTTGCCTGCACCCATCAGCCCGACCAGGATCAGATTGCGCGCGCCGAGCGCGGCACGCGCTCTGTCTTTGAGGCTCTCGGCAACGGTCAGAACAGTCTCGCTCATCATCCCATTCACAATTTGTTTGCAAACGGTATCGTCAAATGCACCGATAGCGTCAAGTCGCTGCAACCAAAGAAGTCCGTGCGCTCCTCGCCGAGGCCGCACGAGGAGACCCCTGAATGCCCACGCTGTTTCGCTTCCTCGTCGTTTGCGCCGTGATTGCCGGCGCGATCTATGGGGCGATGTGGGCGCTCGTCACCTTCGTCGAGCCGCAGCCCCGCGACGTCACGATCCGCATCCCCTCCGACCGCGTCAACCCGCCGTCGACCGGCACGATCAAGCCGTGAGAGGATGGCTAGCATCATGAAGGATCTCGGCCGCGCCCATCTGGAAGCCTTTCTGGAGATGATGAGCGCCGAGCGGGGTGCCGCCGTCAACACGCTCCAGTCTTACGAGCGCGACCTCGACGACCTGCATTCCTTTCTGGGGGGCCGCAAGGTGCGGCTGACGGAGGCGGGCTCGGCGGATCTCAGCGCCTATCTCGCGAGCCTGTCGCAACGGGGTTTCATGGCATCCTCGCAGGCGCGCCGCCTGTCCGCGATGCGCCAGTTCTACAAGTTCCTCTATGCGGAAGGCCTTCGCGAGGACGACCCGACCGGCATCCTCGACGCGCCGAAAAAGGGACGTTCGCTGCCGAAGACCATGGGCGTCGACGAGGTTGGGCGGCTGCTTGGCCAAGCGGAGACGGAAGCGAACGTCGTCGGCCCGAGCCGGCTGCAGCGGCTGCGCATGTTCGCTCTGCTCGAGCTCATCTATGCGACCGGCATGCGCGTCAGCGAACTGGTCTCCCTGCCGGCAAAGGTGCTCGAGCAGGATGGACGTTTTTTGATGATCCGCGGCAAGGGCAGCAAGGAGCGCCTCGTGCCCCTCTCACGCTCGGCCGTCGCCACACTCAAGCTCTATGGGGAGGCGCTTGCCGCAGAGGCTGCGGCAAAACAACCGCCGCAGGAGAGCCCGTGGCTGTTTCCGGCGGCCTCGGCGCAGGGCTACCTGCCCCGCCAGGTCTTTGCCCGCGACTTGAAGGACCTTGCCATCCGAGCGGGTCTTACGCCATCGATGATTTCTCCGCATGTCATGCGCCATGCCTTTGCCAGCCACCTGCTTGCCAACGGCGCCGACCTGCGCGTCGTGCAGGAACTGCTCGGTCACTCCGACATTTCCACGACACAAATCTACACGCATGTGCTGGAAGAACGCCTGCATCAGCTGGTGCAGACGCATCACCCTCTTGCCAAACAGGCCAAAAAACAGGATTAGGACCAGCAACACAGACGGGACGCCTCGATCCCGGCCCCGCAAAAGGATCGGAAACGTATCTCATGCACAACTATCTCGATTTCGAAAAACCAATCTCTGATCTCGAGGGAAAGATCCATGAGCTGAAGAAGCTCGCCGGAGACGACCACAGCATCGACACCTCCGACGAGGTCGGCCGGCTGGAAGTTCGTGTCCGCGAAGCCATGATCGACATCTATTCCAAGCTCAACGCCTGGCAGAAGACGCAGGTCGCGCGCCATCCGCAGCGCCCGCATTTCGTCGACTACGCCGAAGCGCTGTTCCAGGAATTTACCCCACTCGCGGGCGACCGCAAGTTTTCCGAGGATGCCGCCATCCAGGCCGGTCTTGCGCGGTTCCGCGGACAGCCCGTCGCCGTGATCGGCCAGGAAAAAGGCAACGACACCAAGTCGCGGCTCAAGCACAATTTCGGCAGCGCCCGTCCGGAAGGCTACCGCAAGGCCATCCGTATCCTGGAAATGGCCGACCGCTTCGGCCTGCCGGTGATCACGCTGGTGGACACCGCCGGGGCTTATCCGGGCGTCGGCGCGGAAGAACGCGGTCAGGCCGAGGCGATTGCCCGCTCGACCGAGATGTGCCTCGGCGTCAAGGTGCCGATCGTTTCGGTTGTCGTCGGCGAAGGCGGCTCAGGCGGCGCCATTGCAATTGCGACAGGCAACCGCGTCTACATGCTCGAGCATTCGATCTACAGCGTGATTTCGCCGGAAGGTGCTGCATCGATTCTCTGGCGCGACTCCACCCGCGCCAAGGAAGCGGCGACCAACATGAAGATCACAGCGGAGGACCTCAAGGGGCTCGGCATCATCGACGGCATCATCCCCGAACCCGTCGGCGGCGCACACCGCGATCCGCAGACCGTCATTGCCTCGACCGGCGACGTCATCGCAAGCGCGCTTCACGAGCTTGGCGGCCGCTCCGGCGAGCAGCTGCGCAACGACCGCCGGCAGAAATTCCTGCAGATGGGACGCAATCTCTAACAACCGCACCCGATTCGGGGTCGGTGGCGGGGCTTTTGGCATCCGCCCCGGCCGCTGCGTCAAATCTTGGCCACATTAATGCTTATCCAAGAGCATGGGCGAAGAGTGCTTGGCGGCAATCTTGCGTGCACTGTCTAGGCGGGTAAGAATTCATCAACTATAAGCCGCTTATGATTCTGGTGCGTGCGTGAGACCGCGAACCGGTCATACTGCGGATTTTTTCCTGTCTTTGGGCGAATTGATAATGCGTATCCGTCACCTTGCCTCTGTTTCATTGATGGCGCTGGCGCTCGTCGCCTGCAACGACACATTGGATTCCGCGGCCACGGTCGATCTGGCGTCGGTCAAGAACAAGGTCGAGCATCCCCTATCGGACCGCATCGTGGCCCAAATGGCCAAGAAGGGGATGAACCGCAACTCGCCGATCATGATCCGTATCCTCAAGGAAGAGGGTATGATGGAGATCTGGAAGGCGAAGACGGACAATCGCTTCGACAAGATTGCCGAATACAAGATCTGCGCCTGGTCCGGACGGCTCGGCCCGAAGGTCAAGGAAGGCGACCGGCAGGCGCCGGAAGGCTTCTACGAGCTGTCGCCCGCCAACCTCAATCCGAACTCGAAATACTACCTCGCCATCAATACCGGCTTTCCCAACCGCTACGACCAGGCAAACGGCCGAAGCGGCGCCAACCTGATGATCCACGGCGCGTGCTCCTCGTCCGGCTGCTATTCGATGACCGATGAGGAAGTGCTGGAGATCTACGCGTTTGCCCGCGATGCCTTCAAGGGCGGGCAGCAGCAGATCCAGCTGCAGGCGCTTCCCTTCCGCATGACGGCCGAAAACATGGTCCGCCATCGCCTGAGCCCGAACTATCCGTTCTGGCAAATGCTGAAGCCCGGCTACGACAATTTCGAAGTGACGAAACGTCCGCCCGAGGTCGCGTTCTGCGAGAAGAAGTACGTCTTCAACCAGCAGGCAGAAAGCGGCGCTGGCTTCAATCCTTCCGGCGCCTGCCCGACGATGTCGACCCCGCCGGCCCTGGCGGCCGCCCTTGGCTCCTACGACAAGAAGTATCAGGCCGACTACGCGCAGGCCATGAAGAAGTACGACGGCGTGGCCTGGTACGACCCGACGGAGGCCGAGCGCAAGGCGATCGTCGCCAAGGAACGCAAGGGTCACGACATTGCCTACGCGCCGACCGGCACAGCGCTTGCCGCCGGCAAGATCATGAAGGTCGCCGAGCTCGAGGAGCTGATGGCCAAGCAGTCATCGAAGCAGATCTCGACCGGCGCCGTGGTGGCCGCGATCAACGGCAGCGCACCACTCGCCAAGACCAGCCGACTGGGCGCAGACTTGCAAACGGCCTCGGTAGCGCCCGTTCAGATCCCGATCCCGCAGGAAAATCCGCTCGCTGCCCGACCGCCGGCCCAAGAGGCGGCGCAAGCGGAAGCGCAGCCCGCCCCAAGGTCGTCCTTCTGGAATCTCTTCTCTCGCGCTCCGGCCGCAGCGGAAGCTGTCGCTGTCGCAGCGCCTGCCCCGGTTGCCGTGGGCCCGGCCGCACCTGCTGCAGGGCCGGCCACGACAGCCTCCGTGGCACGCCCGCCGGCTCCGCAGAATGCCGAAGCTGTTTCGGCTGACGCAACGGTAGGGCCGCCGGTCGAAACCGCGCAGGCGCAACAGAAGAAGCCTTTCTGGAAGTTCTGGGCGAAGCAATGAGCGCCGTTGAGGCCGAGGTCTATGATCTCAAGGGCCTGAAATGCCCGCTGCCGGTGCTCAAGACGAAAAAGCGGCTGGCTGCGATGTCGAGCGGTTCAACGCTCGCGATCGAGACCACAGATCCGCTCGCCGTCATCGACATCCCACATTTTTGCAATGAGAGCGGCCACACGCTGTTGACGAGCGAGAAGACCGCGGGCGGCCATCGCTTCCTGATACGCAAAGGCTGATCCGCCGAAGCGGCGCCCCGCGCTCTCGCCAAATTCTCAGAACTTCATGCCCGGAACCGCCAACGGATTGTCCTCGAGCGCGGCGCGATCGGGCCTGTCGACCTTCGGCTTGCCGAGGAAGGCGTCGAACAGATCACGCACGAAGATTTCCGGCAGATCCTTCGTGATGATGACCATGCGCGTACGCCGGTCCTGAGGATCCGGCCATGCGGGCAGCCGCACCGGCGGGTGAAAGATCGCCTGCACGCCGTGCAAGACGACCGGCTGCTCGGGTCGATCGGAGAGCGCCACGATCGCCTTCATCCTCAGCAGCCGCTCGCCGTGAGCCGAGCGCAGGAGATCAATGAACATCTCCAGGGCCATCGGATCGATCGGCCGTTCTTCGATAATCGAAAAGGAGCGGATCGACGCGTCATGACGGTTGACGTCGTGCGGATCCTGGCCGGCATGATCGTGATGTTCGTGACCCGGATGGTCGTGGTCGCCGTGCGCATGGTGATGTTCGTCGCCGTGATCCGCCTCGTCGTGCAGCCAGCGGCCGACGTCGGCGATCTTCGAACCGGGGTCGTAGAGCCCGTTGACGAGGACGGAGGCGCGGCCCGCCTCCTCGTCATCCGCGTCGAGGATCGGCGCGCGGGGATTGAGCGCCCGCAGACGCGCCTCGAGCGCCTCGGCGGCTGCGCCATCCATACGTGCCTTCGAAAGCACCAGCCGGTCGGCAACCGCGACCTGGCGGCGCGCCTCCTCGTGACTGTCGAGCGTGGCAATGCCGTTGACGGCGTCAACCACGGTGACGATGCCATCGAGGTCGAAATTGGCGGCAATCACCGGATTGCCCATGATCGCCTGCATCACCGGCGCGGGATCGGCAAGGCCGGTCGTTTCGATGGCTATGCGCTTGATCGGCCGCAAGCGCCCGGTCTGGATGCCGTCCATCAGGCTTGCAAGCGTATCCACCAGCTCGCCGCGCACCGTGCAGCAAAGGCAGCCGTCCGACAGTTCGACAATGGAATCGCCAGAACTTTCGACCAGCAGATGATCGATGCCGACATCGCCGAACTCGTTGATGATGGCAGCCGCCTCGCGCATGTCCGGATCCTTGAGGATACGGTTGAGAAGCGTCGATTTTCCAGCCCCGAGGAAGCCGGTCAGGATGGAGACCGGGATCCGTTCACGTAGGTTGCTCATCGGGAAAATCCGATCAGAAAGCCGGGCGCTTGCGCGGCACCGGAACGAAGCTTAGCGCCTCAGCCGCGTCGGCACCCGAAGCGTCGCCGGTCGCCGGCGAAGCGGTGCCCGAGGCCGTGGCAGCGACCGCCGCTCCGGCCGCGGCCTTGCCGCCTGGCGCATCCTTCGGCTCGGGGCCCGGGATAAGGCCGGCATAGACAAATTGCGGATCGCGCGTCAGCTCGTGGATATAGGGAGATTGAACCTTCATCCGCCCGGCTTCATCCCGCGTCTCGCTGCGGATCTTGGCACCCTTGGCGCTGCAGATTTCGGCGGTGAGATCCGTCACCTGATCCTGGCCCGGACCGTAGGGCCGCAGGGACTGCAGCGTATCGGCGTTGGGAAACTGGGAGGTGAAGCCCTTTTCCAGCATGTTGGCGGACGCATCGGCGCGCGCGGCAAGGCTGTCGGTGCCGAGAACGACGGATATGAGCGTCCGGCCGTTGCGCGTGGCCGAGGCCACCTGATTGAAGCCAGATGCGCAGATGAAGCCCGTCTTCATGCCATCGGCGCCGTCGAAGCGGCCGATCAGCATATTGATATTCGGAACCTGCTTGACGCCGTTGGTAAAGCCCTCAAGGGCGAAATAGCCGGCAAACTGCGGAAACTCACGGCGGAGCGCAACCGAGAGGACCGCAAGGTCGCGGGCGGTCGTATACTGCCCCTTGCCGGGCAGGCCGTTCGGATTGATGAAATGCGTCGAGGACATGCCAAGGCGGGCCGCCTCCGCGTTCATGCGCACGACGAAGCCCTGCTCGGACCCGCCGACCGTTTCGGCGATCGCCATGGCAAGATCGTTGGCCGACTTCACCAGCATCATCTTCAGCGCGTTGTCGAGCGTCATCTTCTGCCCGGGCTTGAAGAACATCTTCGCCGGCGGCTGGGCCGAGGAATGCTTGCTCATCACGACCGGCGTCTCCAGCGTGATCTCGCCCGTCTGGATGGCGCGAAACGCGGTATAGACGGTCATCAGCTTGGTGAGCGAGGCCGGATACCACTTCGTGAAGGCTTCGTCGTGGTCCAGCACGCGCCCCGTGCTCACGTCGACCAGGATATGCGGATTGGCCTCGGCCACTCCAGTGGTCGCCAAGAAGAGCGCAGATACCGCCGCAGCCAAGGGAACAAGCCGCAGGGCGGCAAACATACGTTTCTGCTTCGTCGGCACGATCAGTCCTTCAACATCCGGATTTTTCTCGAACGCTGCGCTTATTTAACCTATATGGCTAGGAGATGGCAAAGGCGATCGACCAGATTCTTTAAGGTGGCATCACAGCCTTGTGATTCCGTCCCGCCATTCCCCGCAAACGACTGAAACGCAGGAAAGCTTGAGCATGCCGATCTTGAACAGAGCCGCGGAACTCCAGAACGAAGTCGCCGAATGGCGCCGCCATATCCACGCCAATCCCGGACTGCTGTTCGACGTCGAGCACACGGCGGCCTTCGTCGCGGAAAAGCTGAAGGAATTCGGCGTCGACGAGATCGCAACCGGCATCGGCCGCACGGGTGTCGTCGGGCTCATCCGCGGCAGGAGCGAAGGCCGCACGATCGGCCTGCGGGCCGACATGGACGCATTGCCGCTCACCGAGATCAGCGGCAAGCCCTGGGCCTCCACCACCCCCGGCAAGATGCATGCCTGCGGCCATGACGGCCACACCGCCATGCTTCTCGGCGCGGCCAAATATCTTGCGGAAACGCGCAACTTCGACGGCAATATCGCGGTCATCTTCCAGCCCGCCGAGGAAGGCGGCGGCGGCGGCAACCTCATGGTCCAGGACGGCATGATGGAGCGCTTCCGCATCGAGGAAGTCTACGGCATGCACAACCTTCCGGGCCTGCCGGTTGGCCAATTCGCCATCCGCAAGGGGTCGATCATGGCCTCCACCGACGAATTCAACATCACCATCAAGGGCCGCGGCGGCCACGCCGCCATGCCGCATACGACGATCGACCCGATCGCGATCGGCGCGCAGGTCGTGACCAACTTGCAGCTGATCGCCTCGCGCTCGGTAAATCCGCTGCGCTCCGTCGTCGTCTCCGTCACGAAATTCATCGCGGGCTCGGCAATGAATGTCATTCCGAACGAAGCCAAGCTCTCCGGCACGGTCAGGACGCTCGACGCCGAAGTCCGCGATCTCGCCGAAAAGCGGCTGCGCGAAGTGGCAAACAACATCGCCGCCGCCCACGGCGCCGAGGCCGAAATTGCCTTTCACCGCAACTACCCGGTCACCTTCAACCACGCCACGGAAACGGATCACGCGGTTGCCGCAGCCTCCGCGATCGCCGGCCCCGCCAACGTCAATCCCGAGATCGACGCGATGATGGGCGGCGAGGACTTCTCCTACATGCTCAACGCCCGCCCCGGCGCCTTCATCTTCATGGGCAACGGCGACACAGCCGGCCTTCACAACCCCGCCTACGATTTCAACGACGAGGCAATCTCCCACGGCATCTCCTACTGGGTACGCCTAGCCGAACAGCGCCTTGCCGCCTGACGGCGCCGATGGCAAGCCAGCGCCTGAGGCCCAGGGCGTCAGGCGCTCCCAATTAGATCGACCGCATACCCCGCGTAAAAGTACTTGGCTTCAAGCCATTGCTTTTGTATGGATGCGTTCCAGTGGTCCCGTAGCTCAGCAGGATAGAGCATCAGATTCCTAATCTGAGGGTCACGCGTTCGAATCGCGTCGGGATCACCAATATTTTCAATACGTTAGCTTCCAGACACCCGCGACCATGTTGCGGATGTGTTGCAACCACTTCCCCTTGATTTACAGGCACTCCCCGTAGTCCACGGCGAATCCATGCAACATGGAATGCAACATGCGACAAGTTTTGAAGGAAACGGATTGTGGAAGACGACGGGCGCGAAAGGCAATGGAAGCGATTAGAGCGTTTGCTCAAGCGCTGGCCACACGTCACGCTCGATTGGCCACCAAGCCGAAAGCGAAGAGCGATCCCATCGGCCACTAGGCAACGGGCATACAGCTGACGTCATGAAGCGGGTGCGGCCCATCCTTCGGCGTGACGGGCGCCTTGAGGCTTTCCGCCGCCGATTCGAATCCCTTCCGAGTCGCAGACACCTTGTCAGCTGACAAGATTTTACGGAATGACTGCTAGACCGTTTCCGCTTTGGTCTGAATCTGAGGTGATTCCCGAATCAGGATGATTGTGATTCAAGATGCTGGCTGGATGGAGGCCAGTATCTATGACCCGACCTTTGTCGAACGACCTTCGTGATCGCGTTGTCGCTGCTGTGTGGAGC
>NZ_JBFRDU010000040.1:0-44863 GCF_052113965.1 Rhizobium sp. RAF56 | reverse complement strand
CCGACGATGATCAGGCCCGGCTGCTCCTCGGCAACGACGCCCTTCAGGATCTTGGCGACCGCCAGCGGCTCGACCGCATCATCGGTCTCGACCAGGATCGCCCGGTCGGCGCCCATGGCAAGCGCGGTCCTCAGCGTCTCCTCGGCCTTCGCCGGCCCGATCGACACCACCACCACTTCCGACGCCTTGCCGGCTTCCTTCAGCCGCAGCGCTTCTTCCACCGAGATCTCGTCGAACGGATTCATCGACATCTTCACGTTGGCGAGATCGACACCCGTCCCATCCGGCTTCACCCGGATCTTGACGTTGTAGTCGACGACACGCTTCACTGGCACCAAGATTTTCATGAGATCCTTCCTTCAACGTGGTCTGGGCAGGAAAATGCGCTGTTCCCGGCCTTTTCGTATGTCGGTGGGCGACATGGATACGCGTTTTTTCTCCAAATACAACGCTCGCGACCGCCAAAGACGAAAATTACTTTAGGTAGATAAATAACGTTTACGTTCACGTCAATCATAAGTCGTTGTCAATTGACGTTTGCAGCGGTCCCTCAGCCGTTTCGGCGGGTCAACGGTTTTTGCCCGGCACCCAAAGGACGTCGCTCAGGCCATCGTCATTGGCATGGCGCGCCGCGACAAACAGGAAATCGGACAGCCTGTTGATAAATTTGAGCGCCGCGGCGCTCACCTTTTCGCCGTCGGTATGGGCAAGCGCCACCATCAGTCGCTCGGCCCGCCGCGCGATCGTGCGCGCAAGATGCAGATGCGCGGCAGCGGCGGTCCCGGCGGGCAGCACGAAGGAATTCAGCGGCGAAAGCCCCGCATTCAGCCGGTCGATGTCTTTTTCAAGCCGGTCCACTTGCGCATCGATGATCCTCAGCGGCTCGAAGGCCGGCGGTTCGTCCGTTTCCGGCGTCGAAAGATCGGCGCCAAGATCGAAGAGGTCGTTCTGGATGGCGGTCAGCATGCCGTCGAGAATGGTCTCCGGGCGCACATGAAGACGGGCGACGCCGATCGCCGAATTGGTCTCGTCGATCGTGCCATAGGCATCGACGCGAAGGTCGTGCTTCAACCGGCGCGGTCCGGAGACGAGGCCGGTGGTGCCGTTGTCTCCCGTGCGGGTGTAGATCTTGTTGAGTTTGACCAAGGTTGCCTCCCTTTGCAGACGGTTAGGAGGGACGCCCGCCGCCGGTCAGCCACAGCGTCAGCATGATGAGGACGATGGCGATCGCCTGCAGCAGGACACGCATCTGCATCAGGCGGTTGGAAAGGCTTGGATTGTTGCCCTTGCTCATGTTGACGAGGCCGCGCACCAGCACGACGGCGACGAGGCCCATGAAGATTATAGCGAGAACATAGGTGACAGTGGACATGGACTTCGTCTTTCAATCGAGCCGGCACATCAGGCGGTAGAAGAGATCTGCCGGGAGCAGACGCTTCAACCATGCGCCCTGCCTGGCGGGTGTGGTCACGAGGTAATGCGGACGCGGATTTTTGGCGTCCAACGCATGCTTTAACACAGCATAAACCGCCTCGGGGCCGAGTTTATGGCGGTTGACGGGGCCTGTGCCCTCGAGCCGCGCCAACTGCCGCCTGTATTCCACGGCATGCGGTGAATGTTCAACATCGACGTGCTCCCGGATCTTGGCAAGAGCATTGGCGGTGAAGCGAGTGGCGATCGGCCCGGGTTCGATCAGGCTCACATGGATGCCGCTGCCGTAAAGCTCCATTCGCAGCGTGGCGCTCAGGCCCTCGAGCGCATATTTCGAGGCCGTATAGGCGCCGCGAAAACGGTAGGGCAGGAGGCCGAGAATGGACGAGCACTGCACGATGCGGCCACGTCCTCTTCGACGCATCAGCGGGATCACCTGCCGCGTCAACTCGTGCCAGCCGAAGAAATTGGTCTCGAACTGCAGGCGAAGAACGTCGGTGGTGATGTCTTCCACGGCTCCCGGCTGGCCGTAAGCGCCGTTGTTGAACAGCGCATCGATGGCGCCGCCGGTGCGGCTGCTTACCGTCTCGACCAGAGCCGTGATCGTTTCCGGCTTGGTGTAGTCCATCAGGAGAGCGTCGATGCCGTCGGCGGCGAGCGGTGCCAGATCCTCCTCGGCGCGCACCGTCGCGAAAACGCGCCATCCGTCGGCCTTCAGCGCCCGCGCGCAATGCGCGCCGATGCCGGAAGAGCAGCCGGTCACAACGATATTGCGCTGATCCGCCATCGAATGATTCCTGTACAAAACCAGGTTGTTTCCCATATTCGTGTCAGTGACACAATCAGCAAACCGGCCGGCGGCGCACCGGTCGCAAGAAGCCGGCCTTCCACTGGCCGGGCGCGTGGAGACCGGATGCTTTTCATCGCTCGCACCTTTTACAAGGTCATCTACGACGCGATCTTTCACTTCATCGAGGACGACGGGTTTGCCATGGCGAGCCATGTCGCGCTGTCGACGCTGCTCGCCGTCTTTCCTTTTCTGATTTTCGGCACGGCGCTCGCAAGCTTTCTCGGCGCCAGCCAGTTTTCGGGAACGGCCATCCATCTGATCTTCGATACATGGCCGGAGGCGATCGCCAAGCCGCTTGCAGACCAGGTCATCGAGGTACTGACGATCCCGCGCGGCGGTCTGTTGACGATCTCGGTACTCGCCGCGGCATACTTCGCCTCCAATGGCGTCGAGGCTCTGCGGATCTCGCTCAACCGTGCCTATCGGGTGCCCGAGACGCGGCGGTGGTATTTCACGCGTCTCGCCAGTCTCGGCTATGTGCTTATCGCCGTCCTGATCTTTGCCGCCATCAGCATCTTCCTGGTCGCCGTGCCGCTCGCGGTCAATCATGCCGAACAATGGCTGCCATGGCTTTCCGGCACGATCGACATCATCGATAGCTGGCGCATCTACGGCACGCTGTTTGTGCTGACGGCGGGGCTGCTGATCGTGCATCTCTGGCTGCCGGCGGGATACAGGTCCATAGTCGACGTCATTCCCGGCGTGCTTCTGACCCTTCTTCTGTGGCTCGGCGGAGCGCTGATCTTTGCCTATTATCTGCAAACCTTCGCCAACTATACCGCGACCTATGCCGGTCTTGCTTCGGCGATGATCGTGCTCGTCTTTCTCTATATGGTCAGCGTCATCTTCATCATCGGCGGCGAGATCAACGCCGCGTTGATGAAGTTCCGCGTGCGCCGGATGCTGACGCGCATCTACGCGCTTTCCGAGCACGAGCGGGGCTCAAAGCCCGACGAGGCGGCGGATATCCGCCGCTGACAGGCCGGCGGCCTTCAATTCGAGAAGCCCGGTGTCGCCCATGCTCTTCGAGAGCTTGCGCCCGTCGCTATCTAGGATCAGCCGATGATGATGATAGTGCGG
Source organism: Rhizobium sp. RAF56 (assembly GCF_052113965.1). Taxonomy (NCBI): domain Bacteria; kingdom Pseudomonadati; phylum Pseudomonadota; class Alphaproteobacteria; order Hyphomicrobiales; family Rhizobiaceae; genus Rhizobium; species Rhizobium sp. RAF56. The sequence goes on along the minus strand of NZ_JBFRDU010000040.1, from coordinate 41,502 downwards.
CTCGGGAAGATTAAGCAGCCGCTGCAGCAGGCGATGGATGGATGTTGCGTGAAAAAGGTCGAGACCACGCACGACATGGGTCACGCCCTGCAGCGCATCGTCGACGACGACAGACAGATGGTAGCTCGACGGCGCATCGGAACGCGACAGCACGACATCGCCCCAGGCAGCCGGGTCGGCAAGGATGGTGCCGGTCTCGCCGTCGCCGTCCTCGGACCAGCCTAGGTCTTTACCGGCCTCCGCAATGGCGCGCGTGGTGTCGAGGCGCCAGGCATGGCGCATGCCGGAGGCCAGAAGCTTCTCCCGCGTTTTCGGATCGCGGTCGCGATCATCAGGCGGATAGTGCGGCGAACCGTCGGGATCGCGCGGCCACAGGTTGCCCCTGGCCTCAGCCTCGTCGACACGCACCCTGACCTCGCCGCGCGTCAGAAAGGCGGGATAGACGAGGCCCCGGTCGTAAAGCGTTCGCAACGCCGTTGCATAATCGTCGAGATGGTCTGACTGCCGGCGCACGGGCGTTTCCCATGCAAGACCGAGCCAGTCGAGTGTTTGGTAGACACCCTCTTCGAAAGTGGGCGTACAGCGGGCTAGGTCGATATCTTCGATCCTGAGCAAAAACCGCCCGCCCGCTGCGGCCGCCATGTCGCGATTGAGGAAGGCGGAAAGCGCATGGCCTAGATGCAACGGCCCGTTCGGACTTGGCGCAAAGCGATAAATCGGCTTTTGACGGGGAATCGACGACATGCTTTCTTCTGCCACGAATTCCAGACGGCGACCACGGGGAGAAGCTATGCGGATCATCAGCAACGACGCAGATGTGCGCGAAGGGCTGCAGGCGTTGCTTGCTCTCGATCCGCGCCTCGCACCCGTTGCCGAGGAGGCGGGTCCCTTGCCGCTTCGGCTGATCGAGCCCGGCTTTGCCGGGCTTGCCCATATCGTCGTGTCGCAGTCGGTTTCGCGCGCCAGCGCCGAGGCGATCTGGCGGCGCATCTGCGCGCGGAGCGGTCCGCCGACCGCTGAGGCTTATGCCGCGCTTGAGCCAGAGGCCTGGCGCGACTTCGGTCTTTCGACGGCGAAGGCGGATACGTTGTCGCGGCTGGCGCTCGCCGTCGCCGCCGGACATTTCGACCTTGCGGGGTTGGGAGAGAGAAAGCCGGATGAGGCGCTTTCGAGCCTAACCGCGATCAAGGGCATCGGGCCATGGACCGCTGAAGTCTATCTGATGTTTTGCTGCGGCCACGCCGATGTCTTTCCTTCCGGCGACGTCGCGTTGCAGGCGGCGGTCGCCATGGCTTTCGACCGACCGGAGCGTCCGCAGGCCAAGGCTCTTGCCGCGGAAGCCTTGCTCTGGTCTCCATGGCGGTCGGTCGCGGCGCGGCTGTTCTGGGCCCTCTATGCCGCTCGCTTACGGCGTGACGCGTTGCCGTTCGGCTGAGTGTCGGAACGGTGCGGATATGCCGCTGTGTTCAGAAGTTTATGGGACTTCACAATCCTGTAACAAGCGGCCTAATATACAGATGCAGATGCCGAATCGATAAGGAGGGCTCCTTGACGATTGCAGTCTCCCCACAGGCCCTGCCGGCGCTCGTCTTGAACGCCGACTTCCGGCCACTGAGTTATTATCCCTTGTCGCTTTGGTCCTGGCAGGACGCGATCAAGGCGGTATTTCTCGACCGCGTCAACATCATCGCGGAATATGAGCAGTGCGTTTCTTCTCCGAGTTTCTCGATGCGTCTGCCGAGCGTCGTTTGCCTCAAGACCTACGTCCAACCCTCGCGCAATCCCGCCTTCACCCGCTTCAACGTTTTCCTGCGCGACCGTTTCGAGTGCCAATATTGCGGCGCCCACGACGATCTCACCTTCGATCACGTCGTCCCTCGTGCCCACGGCGGCGAGACCACTTGGGATAACGTCGTCGCCGCCTGTTCGCCCTGCAATTTGAAGAAGGGCAGCAAGCTGCCGAAGCAGGCGGGAATGTTCCCGTCGCAAAGACCGTTCCAGCCGACCGTGCAGGACCTGCACAACAACGGCCGGCTTTTCCCGCCCAACTATCTCCACGACAGCTGGCTCGACTATCTCTACTGGGATACCGAACTGCAGCCCTAGCGCAGATCTGCTTTGCTTCGCATCGCAGTTCCATCCCTTTTCATGCAATTCCGGACGGAAAACCGTTTCACACTTTTCCTGGAACTGCTCCAGCGCCGACGCTCCAGACGCGATGCGGGCCGTTCCCGAACTGCTCCCACTCTACGCCGACTTGCGCACGCCGATGAAGGCGATCGCGGCGAGGATGATACTGGCGATCACGTTCCATCCCGCCATCGATAGGCCGAGGACGCGCAGCGCCGCCTCCGTACAGGATGGGCCCTTGATGGTGTCGAGTTGCGCCAGGAGGTCGCCGGCATTGCTGGTCATGCTGGAGGCGGTGGTGGAGCAGGCCGTAGGACCTTCCCAGAAATGCCATTCGACGCCGGCGTGATAGACGCCGATGCCGCCGCCGACGAGCATCAGGATGCCGGCCGCGAGCAGGAAGGCGCGCGAAATCCATGGCGGCAGGCTGGTCAGCGCCAGGATCGCGCCGATCAGCGCAACCGGGATGCCGTAATAATAGGGCTGCCGCTGCAACAGGCAGAGTTCGCAAGGAATATAGCCGCCGATGTATTGGAAGCCGAGCGCCGAGCCGACAACAACCGCCATGCCGAGCGCGACGACGATCGAATAAACGAGGCTGCGGCGGGAAAGGCTCGAGGTCTGGTCCATGGGAGGCTCCGGTCAGTGCGCCAGGAAATGGAAGGCAAAATAGGCGAGAATGACTACAGCGGCGACGACCATCGCAATCTGGCTCAGCCGGGTTTCGATAAAGCCGCGGATCGGCTCGCCGTAGCGGCGCAACAGAAAGGCGAGGAAGAAGAAACGGGCGCCGCGCGCAAGGATCGCCGAAACGATGAACAGGCCAAGATTGATGTTGGCGACCCCGGAAAGGATGGTCACGACCTTGATCGGCGGCAGATGGGCAAGCCCGGAGGTGATCAAGAGCAACACGACGGTGGCGTAAGTCATGCCGTTTCGCAGTTGGTCGAATGCGTCCAGCTTGCCGTAGAATTCAAGGATCGGCTTGGCGACCGCCTCGAAGGCATAGTAGCCGAGCGCCCAACCCGCGATACCCCCGAGCACGGATGCGACCGTCGCCGTCAAGGCATAGCGCCATGCGCGCTCAGGCTTTGCGAGCGACATCGGCAGGAAAAGCACGTCGGCGGGGATCAGAAAGATCGAACTTTCGATGAAGGCGATGACGGCGAGCCAGACTTCGGCCGACTTCTGGCCGGCAAGCGACATCGTCCAGTCATAGAGTTTGCGAAGCATCCGGTCTCTTTCCTGTTGCAGTGCAAGAGCTTTAGGGGGGAGGAATGTGGCTGTAAATGGTCGCGACAGGACGGGACCGTGCGGGCGAGCAAAAAAATGCGTGATTGAGGGTGGGAGGCGCCAGCGAATTCGGGCTTCGCGCGCTTGATGGTGGTGGCCTATCCCAGGCTCAAGGCACCGTTCTATGTTATGCAATTTCAACTACTTATAGCTTCGCCTGGGGTAGTTGCTGTAGCAGTTTACTGTAGCAGTTTCAATGCTGCGATATTCAGTAAATTATACAGGCCGAAGTCCAAAGGCCGGAATTAAGTCAGGCGGCCAGGGCCTCCCGGAAGCTATCGCGCTCGGACCAGCGAACAGGCGCAATCTCGTAAGCCCCCAAGGCATCGAGAGTGCCGCTTGAGAGTGGTCGCTGATCATTCACGAACGTATACAGTTTTGCGCCTTCGGGCCGGGCCTTCCGAGTATCAGACCATGCAAAAATTGCGGCCTCGACTCTTTCGCGAGTTGGGTTTGCGATAGTTTTCAGCAGTCTCTCTGGCGCGCTTCTGGACTTTGGAATGACCGCTTCAAAGACATGGTCAAAGCCTGTTTGGCCAGAAAACTTAGCTCTCGGGGTGTAGCGAATGTCATTCTGATCCAACCACCCGTAAACGTCCTCGACAAAGAGATTATGAACCTGTGACTGAGCCAGCATAAACATATCGCTGACAGCCAAGACTGCCTGCAACAGCGAGTGCTTCTTGAAGGCGAAATCAGCCTCGGTCGTTGTCACTTCCAAGGAGCGACCGGCGCGATGAACACCGAAGCCGTTCAACGTGGTTGAAAGAAGGGCCTTACGCTTCGGGCTGCTATCGATGTCACAACCAGAGTCTGTGAGATCGTTGATTGTGTAGCCGTCATCGGTGAGCACGATCTGATCGCCCTTTCGGCGAGCATAGAGCTGGATCATATCGTTGTGGTGGTCAACAAAAGGGGTGGTGATTTCGTGCCACCCTTGGGTGAGTTCACGAACTTGGGTCTTATCAGAGAGCCAGTTGCGGTAGCTTGCGACTAATTCCGGTATGGACTTGGTCATGTGAGCAAATCTGATGTGATCTGAGGTTGCGATACGACCCTAAAGTAAGTCAAGAAATCTTGGCACACAGCCTTTAGGTTGGCGAGGTCTGAAAAAACTCCATCAGGCAACGAATAGGCCCATTTGTCACCGTGGCCCTCCCGATAGAGATGCAGGTGAGGACAATCGATTTCTTCACCATCGGGATTTCTATGAGGTGAGCCGTTCAAGTCGAGGCGCGCAAGGATTACATTTCCTCGAGTGCGTCCATTGAAAGTGCACTTGTAGAGCGCGATGCTTCTACGGTTGACGTCAACGTGGAAGTTTTCTTTTTCATCTGCGCTGAGAAGCGGTATCGACAACCGCTCGCCTTTTGCAGGGAACCGATATGAAGCCCCAGCCTCCGCGTGTTTCTCCATTTCCAACAGCGCGTTTGCTTCAGACTGAGATAAATATTCAGCCATACCCTAACCTTGTGGTCATACGTTTTCCCACTGTTGGTTGTATCCGCAATGTATGAACTTAACGTCAACCGTTTAATGTTTCAGCGATGTTCTGAGGTAGCAGATGAGCAAGAAGATGCGGAACTCGGGTGCAGATTGAGGCGCTGAGTAGTCACAACCGAAGAAAGTTGATGCCTATACGTGATTATGCGCCGGGTCTTGGCGGTTTCGCGGATCCTTCAAAGGCTTCCTGCATCGCCGCCGTGGTGCCCCATGCCGGAGTCGAACCAGCACTTCTTTCGAAACTCGATTTTGAGTCGAGCGCGTCTACCAATTCCGCCAATGGGGCAACGGATACCGACGAGGCGGGTGTCTAACATGCGATCGCCCGCGCGCGCAAGACGGGCGGGCGAAACAATTGCTTCGTATTTCCGGGCGGTTGGGCGGCGGCCGTTGTGGCGCGCCGCTTACGCGCTGGTCATTCTGCCGGGACGGCGTCGGCAAGCGCGTGTTCCGGCTTTCTGAGGGTGACGGCGAGGATTGCCGCAAGCAGGCAGAAGGCGCCGGCGACGAAGAAGGCGGGGAGGTAGCTGTCGAGTGCTGTGCGCGACAGACCGGCGCCGAAGGCGGCGGTGGCCGCTCCCAGCTGATGGCCGGCGAACACCCAGCCGAAGACGAGGCCCGCCTTTTCCCGCCCGAACCGGTCGGTCGCTATCTTCACCGTCGGCGGTACCGTCGCGATCCAGTCGAGGCCGTAGAAGACGGCGAAGATCGACAAGCCATAGAAGGTGAAGTTGCTGAATGGCAGGTAGAGCAGCGACAGTCCGCGCAGGCCGTAATACCAGAAGAGCAGCTTGCGGCTGTCGAAGCGGTCGGACAGCCAGCCGGAGCCGATGGTGCCGAAGAGATCGAAGATGCCCATGACCGCAAGCATGCTGGCGGCTGCGACCGGCACGATGCCGAAATCACCGCAAAGCGTCACAAAATGCTGCTGGATCAGCCCGTTGGTGCTGAGGCCGCAGATGAAGAACGTGGCAAAGAGGATCCAGAAGGTGGAGCTGCGCGACACCTCCTTGAGCGTCAGGAGCGGCGAGGTCAAAAGTGTCAGCAGGCCGGCCGCGGCTTGTGGCGGTGGCGCCACTGTGTTGTCGCCATAGGCGGGCAGGTTGAGGTCGGAGGGGCGGTCGCGCATCAGCGCAAGTACGAAGAAGGCCGCAAGGGTCAGAAGCCCGCAGACGAAGACGATCGTCGAACGCCAGCCATAACGCTCCGTCAACTCCGCCATCAGCGGCAGGAAGACGAGCTGACCGGTTGCCGAGCTTGCCGAGAGCATGCCGACGACGAGGCCGCGGCGTGCGGAAAACCAGCGCGCGGAGACCGTGGCGGCGAGCACCATGGCGGTGAGCCCCGTGCCAAAACCGACCACGATGCCCCAGAGCAGCATCAGCTGCCAAAGCTGGGTCATGAAGAGCGAACCGACGAAGCCCGCGACGATCAATGCCAGCGCGAAGGTGATGACCGGGCGAAGGCCGAAGCGGTTCATGAATGCAGCCGCAAAAGGCCCCATCAGTCCGAAAAGCAGGAGGCGGATCGCAAGCGCGCTGGAGATTTGCGACGTCTCCCAGCCGAACTCCATCTGCAGCGGCTTGATCAGCACGCCCGGCGCGCCCATCGCCGCTGCCGTGACCAGCATGGTGAGAAACGTAGTCGCGACGACGACCCAGCCGTAATGGATGTTGCGCCGGGCGAGCGATGGGGCAAGAATAGAGGAGACCATAATGTCTGTTCCGTTGGTGTTACGGCGGGCGACCGGGCGGCTGCCGCCCCCTTTTTTCCGCGCAATGTCAGTGCACCCGTTTCTCGCGAAGCGGGCCGCGTTAGATGATGCTCATCATGTTTGTTGATTATTGATGACGGCCATCATATAAATTGTCAAGTGGTTGCAAAAGGAAGAATGGAATGAGAGTGAGCCGTGAGAAATTCGCGGAGAACCGGGCCAAAATTCTCGAAGTCGCCGGACAGCTGTTCCGTGAGAAAGGTTTCGAGGGCATTGGCGTTGCCGACATCATGAAGGCCGCGGGCTTGACCCATGGCGGCTTCTACGGCCATTTCAACTCAAAGGACGAGCTGGCTTTCGAGGCGAGCAAAGCGGTGGTCGAAAGAACGGCCGAGCGCTGGACGGCCGTGGTGGAAAACGCGGACGCGGATCCGCTGGACGCGCTGCTCGATTACTATCTTTCCCGTCGCAATCTCGACGCTCCCGGCAAATCCTGCATTTTCGCGGCGCTGACGCAGGATGTGAGCCGCCATGGCGCAAAGATGCAGTCGGCCTTTACGGATGGTCTGCAGTCGCTTGCGGGGATTCTCGAGGAAATCGTGCCGGGGGAAAGCCAGCAGGATCGCCGGCGCCGGGCGCTGGCCAGCCTGTCGGCGATGATGGGCGCGGTCATTCTGGCGAAAGCCATGGACGATGCCTCGCTTGCCGACGAATTTCTCGCCGCCGTCCGGGACGAGCTTTCGGTACCGCCTTCCGAGGAGGGGTGATCAGCCCCGAGTGCCTCGCGCGAAAAGCCTTGAGCCATTCGCCTCGATGTTCAAAACTTCGTGACGCAGGGGCGCAACGCCGAAAATTTGGGCCGGAACCGCTTCAGGCGGCGATGATTCCCTTTGCGTTGCAGATGCGAGCAATGTTAGCTGCATTGCAGCAATAAATGGTCTGACGATGCTCCTGCCTGCCGGCGATACCTATGAGGCTCTCTACCGCGATTTCGCGTGGGATATCCCAGCGACGTTCAATATGGGCGTCGCCGTGGCGGATACCTGGGCCGAGCGCGAGCCGGATCGTGTCTGTCTCGAACATTTCAGTCCAGACGGAAACCACCTGTCGCTGACCTATGGCGCGCTTCGCGATCGTTCGGCCTCTCTGGCGAACGGGCTTGCGGCCCTCGGCATCAAGCGCGGCGACCGCGTGGCGCTGCTTCTGCCGCAGAGTTTCGAGACGGTGATTGCCCATGTGGCGATCTACAAGATGGGCGGGATTGCTTTGCCGCTCGCGCTGCTTTTCGGGGCGGAGGCGCTCGAATATCGCCTGCAGACGGCGGGCGCGGTCGCGCTGGTAACCAACAGCTTCGGCCTCGACCGGCTGGCGCCGATCCGCGACCATCTTCCCGAACTTCGGCATGTCGTGAGCATCGATGGGGCGGGGCAAGGCGTCATCGGCTTCAGCGATCTCCTTTCCGCCCATCCGCCGCTTTTCTCCGTTGCCGATACGGGGCCGGACGATCCGGCGCTGATGATTTTCACCTCGGGAACGACAGGTCCTCCGAAGGGGGCGCTCCACGGTCATCGGGTGCTCGCCGGCCATATTCCCGGCATCCAGTTCGCCCATGAAGGCTTTCCGAAAGCCGGCGACAAGATGTGGACGCCGTCCGACTGGGCCTGGGCCGGTGGACTTCTCAACGCGCTGCTTCCGAGCCTGATGCTCGGCGTGCCCGTGGTCTCCTCCCCTGGGCAGAAGTTCGATGCGCATACGGCCTTCCGCATCATGGCCGAGATGGGCGTGCGCAACGCCTTCATCCCGCCGACGGCGCTCAGACTCCTGAAGTCCGTCGAGCGTCCGCGGGCGCTCTATGATCTCAAGCTGAGGACGGTCGGCTCGGCGGGCGAATCGCTCGGTCGGGAGACCTACGAATGGGCGCGATCGGTGCTCGGGATCACGGTGAACGAATTCTACGGTCAGACAGAGTGCAACTTTGTGCTGTCGTCGAGCGCCGCCTTTGGCGTGACGCGCGCCGGCGCCATCGGCCGCCCGACGCCAGGACACCATGTCGCGGTGGTGGATGCGGAGGGAAGAGAGCTTGCCGCCGGCGTACCGGGGCAGATCGCCATCCGCCGGCCCGATCCGGTGATGTTCCTCGGCTACTGGCAGGATGAGGCGGCGACAGCCGGCAAATTCGTCGGGGACTGGCTTCTGACCGGCGATCTCGGCAAGCGCGACGCCGACGGCTTCATAAGCTTCGTGGGTCGCGACGACGATGTCATCACCTCGTCGGGCTATCGTATCGGACCGAGCGAAATCGAGGACTGTCTCGCGGGACATCCGGCGGTGCAGCTCGCAGCCGCCGTCGGCAAGCCGGATCCTATCCGCACGGAGATCGTCAAGGCTTATGTGGTGCTGGTTCCGGGGTTCAAGCCCGGCGAGGCGCTCGAGGCTGATATTCGCGATTGGGTGAAGACGCGCCTTTCGATGCACGAATACCCGCGCGAAATCGAATTCGTCGACGCCCTCCCGCTCACCACCACCGGCAAGGTTATTCGGCGTGAACTCCGCGAGAAAGCGGCGGCGGAAATAATACCTCCCGCCAAGGCGCGTGCCGGCTAGCGCAGTTCCAGGAAAAGCGTGAAACGGATTTCCGTCCGGAACTGCCTCAAAGACAAAGATCGCTCAGTTCACATCGTCGGGGATTATGGGAAGGGCGGCGATCTCGATGCCCTCTTCCATCAGAGCCTCGGCCTCGTGCAAGCTCGCCTGGCCGATGATGCCGCGTGCGTCGGCTTCGCCGTAGTGGATCTTGCGGGCTTCCTCGGGAAACTTGGTTCCGACATCCTCGGCATTCGCCTTGATGGCGGCGACGGCTTCCTTGATCTTGGCCAGGGCCTCCGCGCGAGCGGTGTCCATGACAAGCGTGCGCATTTCTTCTTTTTTGCGCGCGGTCGAAACCGACGGCGCCATCAGGAGCTTGGAGACGGTGGCCGAGCCGCAGGTCGGACAGGACAGAAAACCGGACGCAAGCTGTTGGTCGAAGTCGGCGCTCGCGGCGAACCAGCCTTCGAACTCATGGCCGTTGTCACAGCTGAGCGCGTAACGGATCACGCAGCAACGCCTCCCGCCTTGATGCCTGCAACCTTCTCAAGCGAGAAGTCGCGCGCGTTCTTCAGATTGGGAATGCGGTCGTGCGCCGCCTTGACGGCCGCAACGTCGATATCGGCGATCACGACGGCCTCGCCCGTGCCGCCGGCGGCGGCAAGCACCTTGCCCCAGGGATCGATGATCATCGAGTGTCCGAAGGTTTCGCGTCCGTCTTCATGGCGGCCTGCCTGCGCGGCGGCGATCACGAACATGCCGTTCTCGATGGCGCGGGCCCTCAGCAGGATTTCCCAATGCGCCTCGCCTGTCTGCTTGGTGAAGGCGGCCGGAACCGTCATCACTTCGGCGCCGGCAACCGCCTGGGCACGGAAGAGCTGCGGGAAACGCACGTCATAGCAGATCGAAAAGCCGAGTTCCGCAAAGGGCAGGGATGCCATGCGCGCCTCGGCGCCAGGATTGTAAACAGCGCTTTCGCGCCAGCTCTCGCCGTTGGCGAGGTCGACGTCGAACATATGGATCTTGTCGTAGCGGGTGACGAGTTGTCCGTCCGGGCCGAACAGGAAGCCGCGGTTGGCGATCTTTCCGTCGGCAAGACCGATCGCCGTCGATCCGACATGCAGGTAAATTCCGAGTTCCTTGGCAAGTTCGGCGGCGGTGCGCACAACGATGTCGTTCGCCTCGTCCTTAAGGACGGCCTGCAGTCCGGCGCGATCCTTCTGCACCGCGCCCGTCATTTCCGGCGTCTGCACATAGACCGCACCCTTGGCGGCAGCTTCGCGCACGAGGCGGGCCATGTCGGCAGCGTTCTTTTCCGGATTGACGCCGGAGCACATCTGGATGGCGGCAGCTTTGAAGGTCATGGTCGTTCCTCAGTTCGAAAGCATCGGGTCGAGCTTGCCGGCGCGCTCAAGCGCATGCAGCTCGTCGCAGCCGCCGACATGTTGGTTGTTGATGAAGATCTGCGGGAAGGTGGCGCGGCCGTTCGCTTTGCCGATCATTTCCTGCCGAAGCTCCGGTGAATAGGTGGCGTTATGCTCGACATAGTCGACGCCCTTGGATTCGAGCAGGGATTTCGCGCGGCTGCAATAGCCGCAGAATTCACGCGTATAGATTTCGACAGATGCCATGGGCCGCTCCGAAGAGAAAAGACGTTTTTCCGTCATATAGGCCCGCCGAGCGCCCTTGCAAAGGTTAAAACGGTGACCTCCGCCGCCCCGGCTTTTTTCAGCACACGGGTCGCCGCCGTCACCGTCGCTCCGGTCGTATAGACGTCGTCGACAAGAACGACACGACGGCCGAAGACGTCGTTTTCGCGCCCTGATGCGATGGCGAAAGCGCCGCGAACATTATCCTCACGCGCCCGGGCGCTGAGGCCCACCTGCTGCGCCGTGCGCTTGACGCGGACGAGCGTCGCCGGCAGGAAAGGCTTGCCGGAGAGGCGGGCGAGGTGGCGCGCGAGCTCCGCCGCCTGGTTGAACTTGCGCAGGAAAAGCCGCGTGCGATGCAGCGGCACGGGGATGATTGCGTCGCACGCCGCAATACGGCCGTCGCTCGCCCGCAACATCCAGCCGGCCATCATGGGAACAAGATCCGTGCGGTCGCGATATTTCAGCCCATGCACGAGATCGCGCACGACGCCATCATGAATGGCGGTCGAGCGTAGCCGGTCGAAGACCGGTGGATCGGCAATGGCCTCGGCGCTGAGGATCCCGCTTCCGAGGTCGTGCGAGAAGGGACTGCCGAGCACCTCGCAATAGGGCCGCTCGATGAAGCGGACGGCAGACCAGCATTTTGGGCAAAGGCTGCGATGAGATCCGGTGGATACGCGGCAGGCGGCGCAGGTCGGCGGGAAAACGAGATCGACGAGCCCCGCAGCCAAGCGAAGAACGCGGCCGGTTCCCGCAAAAGCCATGATTTCGCGCCCCATGATCCCCATATTGTTGACACTAGAACAATTGCAGGAAAAGTGCGAAGCGGTTTCCGCCCGCAATTGCAAGGGAACAACTGGCGTTCTCCCCGCGTCGCGACGCAAGAGACTTCGAGTACAGGATTTGCCATGGATATCGTCTTCGACCAGCCGTTGCTCGCCGCAAACCGCCGCCGTGCCGCGATCGGTGGCGACCCGAAGGCTGCGTTTCTGCTCGATATTGCCGCCGAGGAGCTGGCGGAGCGGCTGACGGTGGTCGAGCGCCATTTCGACGAGGGGGTGGAGTTGCACGGGGGCACCGGCGTCGCCGCGCGGCTGGCGTTTCAGACGGGCCGCATCGGCCATCTGACGCGGGTGGAAACCGATGCGCTATTCGCCGCGCCGGGTGACGCGGTCGTCGAAGCGCCGCTCGAAACGCTGCCACTTGCGGAGGCTTCGGTCAGCCTAGTGCTCTCACCGCTTTCGCTGCACGTGACAAATGACACGCCGGGGGTTTTCGTGCAGATCCGACGGGCGCTCAAGCCGGACGGGCTGTTCCTCGCCGCCATTCCGGGCTCGGGTACGCTGCGGGAGCTGCGGGACGTGCTGCTGTCGACGGAGATCGAGATGACGGGTGGCGCGAGCCCGCGGGTCATTCCTTTCCCCGATGTCCGCGACGTCGGCAACCTGTTGCAGCGTGCGGGCTTTGCGCTGCCGGTCGTCGATGCCGAGACCTACACGGTGCGATACGATTCGCTTTTTCCGCTGATGCGCGACCTGCGCGCCATGGGCATGGCCAATCCGCTGTCTGCGCGCAGCCGCAAGCCGCTGACGCGATCATTCTTCCTGCGCGCCGCGGAACTCTATGCGGAGCGCTATTCCGACCCGGATGGCCGCATCCGCGCGACGTTTTCGATCATCTACGCCAGCGGATGGACGCCGCACGAGAGCCAGCAGAAGCCGTTGAAGCCGGGCTCGGCAAAGGTCCGGCTGTCGGACGCCTTGAAGGTCAAGGAACATCCGCTGAAGTCGTAGTAGAGACTTGCCTGAGGAATTTCAGAAAGCCGGGGTCTCGGTGTTCAACTGTTCGGCGAGGTACGTGAAGGTCTTCGAGATGCTGTTCGCCACGCTGCCGTAACCGGCGATCAGCGCCACCGACATCAGCGCGGCGATCAGGCCGTATTCGACCGCTGTCGCTCCGGCTTCGCAGTTCCAGAAATTCCGTATCGCAGACATGGCACCCCCCAGCACCTTCCGAAATCAGCCGATATGCCGTCGCCCGCGCCCGCCTTCCGATAGTGCCGCGCGCTCTTTTTGGCGCGCAAGGAGCACTGGAAGGCTTTGAATTCGCCTGCGTCTTTCTTGGAATCGACTGTCGAAAATCTAGAGCAGATCAGCTGCTCTATCTTTTTGTTTTCACGCAGTTCCGGACGGAAAACCGTTTCACACTTTTGCTGGAACGGCTCTAGCAGCCGCCGTCGCCGTAGCCTTGAATGACGCAGACCGCGCCGGGTTCCTGCTGCAGAACGCTGCGGCGGATGGTGTATCGCTTGCCGTTCTCCGTTTTCGGGATAGAGCCGGTCGTTATCGCGTCGAACTCCGGCGCGCTCGCCAGCACGCTCGATTTCGACTTGTCGGATAGCATCGGCGTCAGGATCAGCGAAAGCGCAACCGCCGCCGTTCCAAAGAGAAGGGCGATATTCAGCGCGCCGGTCCGGCGCGACTTGGAAGACGCTTGTTCCTTCTCGCGAACCGCCTTCCAGAAATCGTCATCCATCATGTCAAGCCTCTTCACACACGCCAATCGCTTGATTGAAAGCAATCTTTGCCAGAAGGGATTAAAGGATTCATTAATATCCGCCTGAGAGCGGGCGCGTATCCGGTCTTTTCCGAAAAATCCGGGGCGGCTCAGAGCAGATCCTGCAGGAAGGGGATCAGCGGCTCGTCGGCCGGCGGCATCGGGTAGTCGCGCAGCGCCTGCGGCCGCACCCATTTGATCGCCTGCCCCTCGCGACCGACGGCTATTCCCTCATAGCGGCGGCAGACATAGAGCGGCATCAGCAGGTGGAACGTCTCGTAGGTGTGGCTGGCGAAGGTGAGAGGCGCCAGACATGGAATGCGTGTGACGATGCCGAGCTCTTCCTCGAGTTCGCGCACCAGCGTTTCCTCCGGCGTTTCGCCGGGTTCCACTTTACCGCCGGGAAACTCCCAGAGGCCGGCAAGCGATTTGCCTTCGGGCCGCTGCGCAAGCAGGATCCTGCCATCACTGTCGAGGAGCGCGCAGGCCGCAACCAGCAGGATCTTGCGCCCGCCCTGGCTCATGCCTCGGTCCCCGGCTGCCAGTAGCGATAGCGGCAGACCTCATGGAAGTTGAAGCGGTGATAGAGCGCGATCGCCGGTACGTTGCCGGCGGTCACCTGCAGCCAGGCGGTCTTGGCGCTGCGGGTCCGCGCCCAGCGCAGGGCCGAAGCGAGGATTTCCGTCGCAAGGCCTTGGCGGCGATACGCCGGCGATACCGACAGCGACATGATGCCGGCAAGGTCGTTATCCTGCACGCAGAGCGTCGTGGCGACCGGCCCCGTCTCGCCATCCTCGATGATGAAAAGTCCTGACGGCGGTTTGATGCCGCTGACCACTTCGGCAAGCGCCGGTTTGCGTATCGGGTCGGTACCCTCAACGGCGAGGTTTGCATCGACATAGCGGCCGACGTCGTGGCTTGGAAGGTGATCCATCGTGTCGGGCAAATCGATGGCGGCAAGATCGGCGGTCATCACGATCGTCTCGTCGAAGCACTGCCACCCTTGCTGCCGCAGGAAATCCATCAATACGGGCGGCGCGAGCGGGGTTTCCCGCACCACCATGAGGCGGCCATAGGCCTCGAATTTGCGCCGCGCCTTTTCCAGCCGGATGTCCACGTCGCGGTGGTCGGAGGGATCGAGCGGGACGACGGAATTCAGCCGTTTCGAGGGGTGTCCGGCCGTCAGCCGCACCTGCCAGCTTCCGTCATAATGCACGGACGAGGCTGGCCACGCCCGAAAGCCTACGGCTTCGAGCCTGCGCACCAGCGGCAGGCTGCCCTTCAAGGAAGTTGCGTGCATGATGAGGCCGTCAGCTCCGATAGTCGCCGTTGATGGCAACATATTCCTTCGTCAGGTCACAGGTCCAGACCGTGGCGCGGCCGCTGCCGATGCCGAGATCGACCTTTACCGGAATGTCCTGCCGCTTCATCACGTTAGAGGCGGCCTCCTCCGAATAGCCGGCATCGCGCTCGCCGTTGACGGCGACACGGACATCACCGAACCAGATCGCCAGGCGGTCGCGGTCGGCCATCTCGCCGGCCTTGCCGACGGCCATGACGACGCGGCCCCAGTTGGCATCCTCGCCGGCGGCCGCGGTCTTGACCAGCGGCGAGTTGGCGATCGACAACGCGATCGTCTTCGCCGCAGCGTCGCTTTCGGCACCGGTGACGGTGATCTCCAGCATCTTCGTCGCGCCTTCGCCGTCGCGCGCCACCTGGATCGCGAGGTTCTTGAGCAGATCGTTGAGGGCATCACGGAAAGCGGAAAGCCGTGGATCGTCGCCGCGGTCGATGCGCGCCTGTCCGTCGGTCTTTGCGGCACCGGTCGCAAACAGCATGAGCGTGTCGGAGGTGGAGGTATCGCTATCGACCGTCATCGAATTGAAGCTCGGCTCGACGCCCGCCGACAAAAGAGACTGCAGCACGGAAGGCGCGATGTCGGCGTCGGTGACGACGAAGGACAGCATTGTCGCCATGTCAGGCGCGATCATGCCGGCGCCCTTGGCGATGCCGTTGATCGTCACTCTGACGCCATCGATCTCGGCGCTGCCTGTGGCGACCTTCGGATAGGTGTCGGTGGTCATGATGGCCTTGGCGGCTTCAAACCAGAAATCGTCGGTGGCGCCGTCATGCATCGTACCGAGCACTCCGGCGAATTTCGTCGCGTCCAGCGGTTCGCCGATGACGCCGGTGGAGGCGAGATACACTTCGCGCTCGCTGCAGCCGACGGCGGCGGCCGCCGATTGTGCGGTCAGCTCGGTCGCCTGACGGCCCTTCACGCCCGTAAATGCGTTGGCATTGCCGGAATTGACGACGACGGCGCGGGCAACGCCGTGGGCCAAGTTCTGCCGGCAGAAATCGACGGGCGCCGAGGGGCACCTGGAGCGAGTGAAAACGCCCGCCACCGAGGCCGGCTCGTCGAACACCATCAGCAGCACGTCGGTGCGGTTCTTGTATTTGATGCCGGCGGCGGCGGTCGCCATGCGCACGCCCCGGAGCGCCGGCATGGAAGCGAAGGTTTTCGGAGCGAGCGGAGAGACGGAACCGGACATTAGCTGACCCTGATAGAGGAAGGCCCGGAAGATCCGGGCCCGATGGTTGTTGTTACTGCTGCGGCTGCTCGGCCGGCGGTTGGCCGTCGCCGCCCTGCAGCTGCTGCTTGTTGGCGTCGTCGTAGCCCTTGCGCAGGGATTCGTCCACGATGTCGACCTTGGTCGCGGCCTTGGCCTTGTTCAGGAGGTCAAGATACTTGTCGCGCATGACGAGCTGGCGAACCTGGTCCTGAACTTGCTCGAAGGGCGGCGGCGGGGCAACGCGCTTGTCTTCGACCTTGATGACATGATAGCCGAAATCGGTCTTGACCGGCGTCTTGCTATAGGTGCCGACCGGGGTTGCGAAGGCCGCATCCTCGAATTCCTTGACCATGCGGCCGTGGGCGAAATAGCCGAGGTCGCCGCCTTCAGACTTATTCGGGTCGGTCGACTTTTCCTTGGCGAGCTCGGCGAAATCCTTGCCGGCGTCGAGCTGCTTGATGACATCCTTGGCCTCATCCTCGGTCTTCACGAGAATGTGACGGGCGTGGACCTCTTCCTGCTTCGGCAGAGCGGCGATTTCCTTTTCGTAGCGAGCCTTGACTTCTTCCGGCGTCACCGTGTCGACAACATGCGCCTTGAAGTAAGCGTTGTGCAGCTCGCGATCCTTCAGGTAGGACATGCGCTTCTGGAAGTCGGCCGACTGTTCAAGCTTTTCAGCGGCGGCAGCCGTCGCCAAGAGCTTGACGTCGATCGCGGCCGAGAGCGCTGCGACTTTCTTCTGGTCGGCCGGCAGCTGTGCGAGCTGCGGATCGAGGTTGGCGACCGCAAGATCGAGTTCCGACTGATGGATTTCTACGTCACCGATCTTGGCGACGACGGCATCTGCGTCGGCGGCGAAGGCGGGGGCCTGGAATGCAACGAACGTCGCGAAAGCAACGGCTGCAAATTTGTTGTAGCTCAGCATTAAGATAACCCTTCGAAGTTCGCACCGGCTCAGCACCTGAGAATCCGGCCGGAAAAAGCCTTCTGCATCAGAATGTGGCCTTTGTGTATAAGCCAATCCCGTTGACATCAACCGACCCCCCTCTTATCTGTCACGCAACCTCGCGTCCAGAACGTTTCCGGGCGTTTCCTAATCGTGCGCCCTGTTTTCGCTGGGCGGACATTCAAGGAACCGGCCGAAATGAAATTTCAGAAAGGACCAGTCATATGGTCAGCCTAGGTGGAATTGCCCGAAAGTTGTTTGGCTCGGCCAACGATCGCGTGGTGAAGTCCTTCCAACCCCAAGTCAATGCCATCAACGCGCTCGAAGATCAGATGCGCGCGCTCTCAGACGAGCAGCTGGCGGCAAAAACAGTCGAGTTTCGCGAGCAGCTGGCGAACGGCAAGACGCTCGACGATCTGCTCGTTCCGGCCTTTGCGGTCGTGCGCGAAGGCGCCCGCCGCGTGCTCGGCCTGCGACCTTTTGACGTACAGCTGGTCGGCGGCATGATCCTGCATTCGCGGGCCATCTCCGAAATGAAGACGGGTGAAGGCAAGACGCTGGTGGCAACGCTGCCGGTGTATCTCAATGCACTTGCCGGCAAGGGCGTACACGTCGTCACCGTCAACGACTATCTGGCTCAGCGCGATAGCAGCGGTATGGGTCGCCTCTACGGCTTCCTCGGAATGACGACGGGCGTCATCGTCCACGGCCTGTCCGACGAGGAGCGTCACGCGGCTTATGCCTGCGACATCACCTACGCGACGAACAACGAGCTCGGCTTCGACTATCTGCGCGACAACATGAAATACGACCGGGCCCAGATGGTTCAGCGCGGTCACAATTTCGCGATCGTCGACGAAGTCGACTCGATCCTGGTCGACGAAGCGCGCACGCCGCTCATCATCTCCGGCCCGCTCGACGACCGCTCGGATCTCTACACCGCGATCGACGCCTTCATTCCCATGCTGAAGGAAGGCGATTACGAGATCGATGAGAAGCAGCGCTCTGCCAACTTCTCCGAGGAGGGCACTGAGAAGCTCGAAAACCTGTTGCGCGACGCAGGCCTCCTCAAGGGCGCTTCCCTCTATGACATCGAGAACGTTGCGATTGTCCACCACGTCAACAACGCCCTGAAGGCCCACAAGCTCTTCCAGCGCGACAAGGACTATATCGTCCGCAACGACGAAGTGGTCATCATCGACGAGTTCACCGGCCGCATGATGCCGGGACGCCGTTATTCCGAGGGCCAGCACCAAGCGTTGGAAGCCAAGGAACGGGTGCAGATCCAGCCGGAAAACCAGACGCTGGCGCAGATCACCTTCCAGAACTATTTCCGCATGTATGAAAAGCTCGCCGGCATGACGGGCACGGCAGCGACCGAAGCGGAAGAATTCGGCAACATCTACCGGCTAGAAGTCATCGAGGTTCCGACCAACCTGCCGATCAAGCGTATCGACGAAGATGACGAGGTCTACCGGACCACGGAAGAGAAGTACAAGGCGATCATCGCCGAGATCCTCGACGCGCATAAGCGCGGTCAGCCCGTGCTGGTCGGAACGACGTCCATCGAGAAGTCGGAATACCTCGCGGACCGCATGCGTAAGGAGGGCTTCTCGAAGTTCCAGGTCCTGAACGCCCGCTACCACGAACAGGAAGCCTATATCGTCGCCCAGGCCGGCGTTCCCGGTGGCGTCACGATCGCCACCAACATGGCCGGTCGCGGTACCGACATCCAGCTCGGCGGCAACCTCGAAATGCGAGTCGAACGGGAACTCGGAGACGTCGAGCCTGGCCCCGAGCGCGACGCGAAGATCGTTGCCATCGCTGAAGAGATCCAGGTGCTGAAGGAACAGGCGCTTGCCGCCGGCGGTCTCTACGTCATTGCGACCGAACGCCACGAAAGCCGCCGTATCGACAACCAGCTGCGTGGCCGTTCCGGCCGTCAGGGCGACCCGGGCCGCTCGAAATTCTACCTCTCGCTTCAGGACGACCTGATGCGCATCTTCGGCTCCGACCGCATGGACGGGATGCTGCAGAAGCTCGGTCTCAAGGAAGGCGAAGCGATCGTCCATCCCTGGATCAACAAGGCGTTGGAACGCGCCCAGAAGAAGGTGGAAGCCCGCAACTTCGACATCCGCAAGAACGTGCTGAAGTATGACGACGTGCTGAACGACCAGCGCAAGGTCATCTTCGACCAGCGCGTCGATCTCATGGAAACGCAGAACATCGACGAGACCGTGGCCGACATGCGCCATGAGGTCATCGAAGATCTGGTGGCGATCTACATTCCGGCACGCGCCTATGCCGAACAGTGGGATGCAGCGGGTCTGCGGGCCGCCGTCAACCAGCACTTCGATCTCGACCTGCCGGTCGAGGCTTGGGCCAAGGAAGAGGGTATTGGCGAAGACGATATCCGCGCCCGCATCACCGAGGTTGCCGACAAGGCCGCCGCATCCAAGGCCGAGCGCTTCGGTCCGGAAATCATGACATATGTCCAGCGTTCTGTCCTGCTGCAGACGCTCGACGGCCTCTGGCGCGAGCATATCGTCAACCTTGACCACTTGCGTTCGGTGATCGGCTTCCGCGGCTACGCCCAGCGCGATCCGCTGCAGGAATACAAGGCCGAAGCATTCGAACTCTTCCAGTCGCTACTCAACAATCTGCGTCAGGCCGTCACCGCGCAGCTGTCGCGCGTGGAACTCGTCCAGCAGCCGGCACCGGAGCCCGAGCCGCTGCCGTTCATGCAGGCCCACCACGTGGATGCCACGACCGGGGAAGATCAGTTTGCAGGCGCGGTAGCGGTGAGCGATCGCGTTGTTGCGCCAGATGAGCGTGATCCGCGCAATCCGGCCACCTGGGGCCGCATCGGTCGCAACGAAGCCTGCCCCTGCGGTTCGGGCAAGAAGTACAAGCACTGCCACGGTGCCTTCGAATCCGAAACGGCTTGAGCAGGAAAAAATATTATAAAGTTGAAATGCCGCCTCTCTCAGGGCGGCATTTCGCGTTTTTGGCGAGCGCTACTCCCATACATTTAGTCTCATGTTTTCATAGGGTTGCCGGAGAAACGAGGGATTTCATTAGCCCTCTGTGAGCGGCTGTTTTCCACAGGCTCCCGCCTCCCGAAAAACCATTTGTTAACGCTGATCTGGCAAGACTGCCGTCACGTTATGCCTGCGTTCAAGAAGTATCGCGTGTTGAGAATGGCATTCATGGAAACAGCTGGAAAAGTGCTGCCGTCTGGGTTGTCCGGGCGATGGGCGGCGCTGATCGCGGTTGTCCGGTTGGTTGCTGCTGGCTCCGACGAACAGGCGGCGGACCGCCGCATGGCTCTCGCAGCCTTCACAATCCGTATCCTTGGCGCAGCGCTTGCTTTCGTTTCCCAGATCGCGCTCGCCCGGATGATGGGTGAGTTTGAGTACGGCATCTTCGTCTTCGTCTGGGTGCTGGCCGTTCTTCTCGGCAATCTTTCCTGTTTGGGCCTTCCGACGGCGATCATCCGCTTCCTGCCGCAGTACCGCGCCGTCGGCGCCCTTGCCGAAGCTCGCGGCCTGATCGCGACCGCCCGCCGTTTCGTGTTGACCTCCGCCGGGATGCTGACCGCGATCGGTCTTTGCATCCTTTGGGTCGTCAGCGGGACGATCAAGGATTTCTATGTCGCGCCGCTTGCGCTTGGGCTGATGACGCTGCCAATGATCGCGCTCGGCGATGTGCTTGACGGCACGGCGCGCGCCAACCATTGGCCCATCATGGCGCTCAGCCCGACCTTCCTCGTCCGTCCAGCGCTTATCCTCGCATTCTTCTTCGCGGCGCTATTTTTCGGTGTTCCAGGAAGCGCGGTTACGGCGGCCGCGGCTGGGTTGGCGGCAGCACTTGCAACCGTCGTCCTCCAGTTTGCGGTCGTTACGCGAAGACTTGGCCGCCGCTATCCGGCAGGCCCGAAGGCGATCGAACTCGGCATCTGGACGAAGGCCGCCTTGCCGATCTTCGTAATCGAGGGCATCGGCTACCTGTTGACCAATGCCGATGTCGCGGCAGTCGGGCTCTTCCTTAGTCCCGAACAGGTCGCCGTCTATTTCGCCGCTGCCAAGACCATGGCGCTGGTGCATTTCGTGCAGTTCTCCGTCAAGGCGGCCGCAGGCCCGCGCTTTTCGGCCATCATCGCCGAGAATGACCCGGCAAAGCTTTCAGCCTTCACCGCTGAGGCGGCGCGTTGGAGCTTTTGGCCGGCGCTCGCCATTGGGCTTGTCGTCCTTGCCGCCGGAGATTTCCTGCTCTCGCTGTTCGGCGCGGCGTTCACGGCCGGACGACCGCTGATGACGATCCTCTTTGCCGGCATTCTCGCCAAGGCTCTGGTCGGTCCCTGCGAACTGCTCCTCATCATGGCCGGGCGGCAGACGCTCTGCGGCTATCTTTATGCAGGCGTGCTTGCCGTTGCTGTCGTGCTCAACGTAGTGCTGATTCCCGTCTTCGGTATTCAAGGCGCCGCCGCGGCATCAGCCGCTGCGATGTCGCTTGAGGCATTGCTGCTCTATCTGGCGGTCCGCCGCGCGCTGGGGATCGTATCCTTCGCCTTCGCAAGGTCCGCGACGATAACGCCAAACGCGGGGCTCGCCGCATGACCGCGCCGCGTCCGCTGATCGACCGCACCCATGCCAACGGGGGCGTCACGCACCGAATTGCATCGCTTCATTTCGATGCGCCTCGCGCCGACACCAGTCTGGAGGTCGGCAGACCCGGCCGCCAGCTTTGCTTCTATCCCGGCAGGCTGGGCTACGAGCTGCAGGAGGAACTCGACTACCTCTCGAACAGGGCAATGGAGCCCAACGTCTTCTTCACCGGCCGCTTTCTCGCGCCCGCCATGCCGCGCTTGGAGGATCGCCAGGTGCGGCTGGCGCTGATGCGCGACCAGAACGGCACCGCAAGTCGGATACGCCTGCTGATGCCCTTCAGCGTCGACAAGCCCGGTATCGCCATCGGGCCGTCCATTATTCGCGTCTGGGCAAATGCTTTTGCGCCTCTGGGCACGCCGCTCGTCGATGCGGAAGACGCTGCCGAAACGCTGGATAATCTCTTCGAGGCGTTGGCAAGGCCGGACACCGGGCTGCCTTCCACCCTCGTTGTTCCCGATATCCGGCTCAACGGCCGCTTTGCGCAGCTGGCGAAGGTGGTCGCAATCGGCCGCAATCTGCCGGTCAGCATCGCCAATCCCTATCAACGTCCGATGCTCGAGAGCGCCGACGACGGCATCGACTATCTGAAACGCGCGATCACCGCGTCACATCTGCGCGAGATGCGACGGCAATGGCGGTTGCTGGAGGATGAGGGCAAGGTTTCCTATGCCGTCGCACGTCAACCGATGGAAGTGCATGCGCGCATGGAAGAATTCCTGGCGCTGGAGGCGGACGGCTGGAAGGGCAAGAAACGAAGCGCGTTGGTGCTCGACCGGCACCATGCCGCGTTTGCCCGCGAGGCGGTGTCGAACCTGGCTGCGGTCGATGCCGTCCGTATCCACACGATCGATCTCGACGGGCGGGCGATCGCTTCGATGATCGTGCTGATGATGGGAGGCGAAGCCTCCACCTGGAAAACGGCCTATGACGAGGCGTTCGCGCGCTTCTCACCCGGCAAACTTCTGATGGGCCGCGTAACCGAATGGCAGCTCGACGATCCGAACATAGAGCGCTCGGATTCCTGCGCCGTCCAAGGTCATCCCATCATGAGCCGCTTCTGGCGGGAGCGTGAAGCGATGGGGACGCTGGTGGTCGGCCTGACGCAGAACGGCGACCGCGATGTCCGCCAGGTGACAGCCCAGCTTCACATGTATCGAAGCACCAAGAGCGTGGCGAAAAGGCTGCGCGAGAAAATCCTGACGCTCGCCGGCCGCTGAGGCCTATCGCGTCTCCGCCGGGCGCTTCGCCACCAGCATGTAGTTCACATCCATATCCTTGGACAGGTTCCACTGGTTCTGCATAGGCGAGAAGAAAACGCCCGTGCGGGCGATGACGTTCATGCCAGCCTCGGCCAGCGGGTTTCCGATTTCGTCCGGGCGGACGAGCTTTTCGTATTGGTGCGTGCCGCGCGGCAACCACCTGAGAACGTTTTCCGCCGCGAAGATCGCGAGCGCCGCGGCCTTGAGGGTGCGGTTGATGGTGGCGACGAACATCAATCCACCGGGGCGAACCATCCTTGCGCAGGTCGACAGGAAGAATTCGACGTCGGCGACGTGTTCGACCACTTCCATGTTGAGCACGATGTCGAAGGTTTCGCCGGCCTCGGCGAGCTGCTCGGCGGTGACGGCTCGGTAGTCGACCGTCACGCCCGACGCCCGTGCGTGGGTCGATGCGATGCCGATGTTCTTTTCCGAGGGATCGGCGCCGACGACGGAAGCCCCCATCCGCGCGACCGGCTCGGAGAGCAAACCGCCGCCACAGCCGATATCGAGGACCCGCAGGCCCTCCAGCGGACGCGGCGCCTTCGGGTCGCGGCTGAAATTCTCGGCGGCGTGGTCGCGGATATAGGTGAGCCGCACCGGATTGAATTTATGCAGCGGCTTGAACTTGCCGGTCGGGCTCCACCATTCCGCCGCCATGGCGGAAAAGCGGTCCACCTCGCTCTGATCGACGGTGCTCTTGGCCGCTTCGGTCATGTCTTGGCTCCCTGATATGGCGATCAGTGGAGTCGGACGAACCCGGGCGGAAGTCAAGAGGCCTGTGCCACCGACCGCCTCGCTGCGAAGAGGAAATCCGCAGCGAGCGCCAGCGCCAGCGCGGCCGCGCCGCAAAGGAAGATGAGCGCATGGTTCTGGCCGCTGTGGCTGAACAGGAACGAGTAGCCGTAACCGCCGAGCGCCTGGAAAAGCGCAAAGGCCGTCGTCGCCCGGCTCCAGGCGGCGCGTTGTTCCATCGGGTCGTGCGGCAGGATCTCATGGATACGGCCGAGCGTGAGCGGAACAATTCCCGGCGTGAAGATCCCAAGCACGACGGTCGCCATGCCGATCAATACCGGGTTGCCGGTGATTGCAAGCGTTCCAACGGCGATCGCCTGCAGCAGGAGGGCGGCGCGGTAGGCGGCGGCGAAGCCCACGCGGTCGGCTGCGGTGCCGCACAGCAGCGGACCGGCGATCGCCGCCAAACCATAGAGCACCCAATAGGCGGCACCAATGTCGGCGCCTTTTCCGAGCCCCCGCGCAACGTAGTCGACAAGCAGAACCATGACCGGGACAAGACCCAGCGCGTTTGCCGCATACTGGCCGTAGAGGACACGCAGGGACCGCTTGCTTGTCGCGGGAAGCGAATGCTCCGCAGCCGGCGCGGTCGCCGGCGCAACAATGCCGCCCGGCCATCCGAACCAGCTCAACGCCGTCAACGCCAGCGACAGGAGGCCGAGGCCAATCCAAGTGTCCTTCAGGCCGAACCCCATCAAGGCCGGCACGAGGGTTCCCGATGCGGCGATGCCGAGCCCCAGCCCCAGGAATATCGCGCCGCTGACAAAGCCGCGTCGTGCGGACGGGATATGCGGCAGGATGCTGGTCGCCACAAGCACCATGATCGATCCGCCCGCGAGCCCGGAGAGGAAGCGCCAGAAGAAGAACCAGGTGATCGATAGCGGATAGGCGCAAGCGAAGAATGCGGCCGTCGCCACCGCCATCAGCAAGCGCAACGCGTGCCGGTTGGATAGGACGGCGGCGAGCGGCCTGCCGAGCAGGGCGCCGGCGAGGTAGCCGGCGAAGTTGGCGGCGCCGAGCGTTACGGCGTCTGCAGCGGAAAACCAGTGCGCCTCGATCAGCGCTGGAATGAGCGGCGTGTAAGCAAAGCGGGCAAGACCGATCGCGACGAAACTGCCGCAAAGGCCGGAGAGCGTGGCGAACCATGCGGCGCGGTCGAGCGAGGGTGCGCCGGCCATCGAAGTCGAGTGAAGAGACACGGGGCAACAGCCTTTCCATCCGGCCCGGCTTTCCGCCACGGGCCGATCAAACGATGTGATTTTTCAACGAATGCGATGGGCGGCTTTTATCCGCCCGGTTCGCTTCCCTGCGAAGGCCAGGTGAGGCCAAGGGTGGCGACCGCCGAGCGGGCGATGCCCTCGATGAGGGGGCGGTCGCTCCGCACACGCGCAAGCACGCGCAATCCGAGCTGTGCCGAAAGCAACAGCCGCGCCGAATCATCGGCAGACACTTCGAGCGAAATTTCGCCGGTCTTTTGCGCCGCCAGAATGGAGCGACGGAAGAAATCCTCGATCACCGTCGTCTCGGCCGCCACGATGCTTCTAAGTTCCGGATCATCCGAGCGCGCCTCCAGCGCGGAGTTCACCAGCATGCAGCCGCGCTGCTCGGCGTCGCCAAGAGACCGTTCAACGACTTCGTGGAGGAAAGCGACAATCGCGCGGTCGGGAGGAAAGGTGGCTTCCACCCGTGTAATGCGTTCTCGCAGCGACCGATCCAGGTAGTTGTCGAGCGCGCGTATGAAGAGCGCCCGCTTGTCGCCGAAAGCATTGTAGAGGCTTGCGTGGGTCAATCCCATGCAATCGCTGAGATCGCGGGTCGACGTCGCCTCGTAGCCCTTCGTCCAGAAGACGTCGGTTGCTGCGTCCAAGACCACTTTCTCGTCAAATTGACGGGGACGGCCCATATCTGTCTCCGGATCACTTTAGCCGTTATAGATCAATTGCTCCAAAATTAAATAGAACGCTTGCTCTAAAATATCAAGAGTATTTTTGAGCGTAAGTCGTGCCGGCGCCCCGAATTGATTCTGCCCTATCGAGGCTGGCGCTTGTCACCCCCCAAAAATTCTGACCTTCTTAGGCCGTGGCGCTCCAAGAGGTATCCATGCCTGAAACCGATCCGGAAAAGATCGACGCGACGTTCCGCAACGGGTCGCTGACGGCGGCCGGTATCATTCTCGGTTTCTCGTTGAATTTCATTGGCCGCTGGGTCTCCAATCCGAACGACTGGAGCCGAATAGATATCCTCCCGGCGTTGCTTCTCGTGGTAGGGATCGCGATCCAGGTCAAGGTGTTTGCCGATCTCCTGGCGCGCGATTCCCTCCTGGCGGCGAAATATGACCGTTCGCGCCGGTTGTTTCTGATCGGACTTCTCATCGTCGCCATCGGCATGGGCATTGCGCTTTTCAACGACATTCTCGGGCTCGGCAGCATGCAGATTCTGGGCTAGCGTTTCCGGGTGGTGCGCATTCGCCTTGCCCAAAGAGAGGAGTTGCGCAACGGCATAAAAGGTGCAGACTGCGCCGCGGCAAACACATGGGGTAAACCTAATATGACACTAGCAATCAATGACATCGCACCGGACTTCGAGGCCGAGACGACAGACGGCAAGATCCGGTTCCATGACTGGGTCGGCGATTCCTGGGCCGTGCTTTTTTCGCATCCGAAGGACTTCACGCCGGTCTGCACGACGGAGCTTGGCTACATGGCCAAGATCAAGCCTGAATTCGACAAGCGCGGCGTCAAGATCATCGGCCTTTCGGTCGATCCGCTCGACCGCCATGCCGGCTGGGTTGCCGACATCGAAGAGACGCAGGGCCACGCGCCGAATTTCCCGATGATCGCCGACGTCGACTTCAACGTCTCGAAGCTCTACGGCATGCTGCCGGCGGCTGTATCCGGCGATCCCACCAAGCGTACCCCCGCCGACAACCAGACTGTGCGCAACGTTTTCGTCGTCGGTCCGGATAAGAAGGTGAAGCTGATCCTAATCTATCCGATGACGACCGGTCGCAATTTCGACGAGGTGCTGCGTGTCATCGACTCCCTGCAGCTCACCGCCAGCCACAAGGTGGCGACGCCGGTGAACTGGAAGAATGGCGATGACGTGATTATTGCCGGTTCCGTCACCGACGAAGAGGCCAAGGTGAAGTACCCGGACGGCTGGCGCGCGCCGAAGCCCTATATCCGCATCGTGCCGCAGCCGAAATAACATCGACGACCGCGCTCCGGCGCGGTTTTTGTTTGGCATAGTCGACCCGTTTTCGCGCCTGAGGGTCGCGACGAGCCGATATCGAAAGCGCCGGGCGCGACAGTGCTTGTGCTCGGCGCTTTGGAGATACCGATGATTTTCCGCCAACTCTTCGACAGCGTTTCCGGCACCTATACCTATCTCATCGCCAGCCGGCGAGGCGGCGAGGCGCTGATCATCGATCCCGTGCTCGAGAAGGTGGACCGCTACCTGCAGCTCGTACGGGAGCTCGATCTAAAGCTGGTCAAAGCCGTCGATACGCATCTGCATGCCGACCACATCACCGGCCTTGGCGCCCTGCGCGACCGCACCCACTGCATCACTGTCATGGGGGAGCAGACGAAAGCCGACGTCGTCTCCATGCGCGTGACCGAGGGTGACCGCGTCAATATCGAGGGTTTGAGCCTCGACGTTCTCTATACGCCTGGTCATACCGACGATTCCTATTCCTACCTGATGGACGGGCGGGTGTTTACCGGAGACACGTTGTTGATCCGTGGCACCGGACGCACCGATTTCCAGAACGGCGACCCGCGTCAGCAGTATCATTCGATCTTCAACAAGCTGTTGAAATTGCCGGAGGAAACGTTGCTTTTCCCGGCACACGACTACAAGGGCGACACCGTCTCGACCATCGGCGAGGAAAAGCGCTTCAATCCGCGCCTGCAGGTCCGCTCGATCGACGAATACGTCGACCTGATGAACAATTTGAACCTGCCCAACCCGAAGATGATGGACGTCGCGGTTCCCGCCAATGTGCACGTCGGTCTGCATCAGGACGAGATCGCGCGCCGTGGTTGGGCGCTGTCGGCCGTCGAGGCAATGGCGTTGCGGGGCCGTCCCGATATCGCGATCATCGATCTGCGTGAAAAGGGCGAGCGCGAAAAGTACGGGGTCATCCCGGGCTCACTACACGCGCCCTATCCCGATCTTCAGGAAAACATCAGCGATGGCGGCATGCTGCACGAGCTGGCGACGGCGACCGGCAAACGTATCCTGTTCTATTGTGCCTTCGGCGAGCGCTCGGCGATGGCCGTGGAGGCCGCCCAGGCGGCCGGTCTCGTGACCGCCTGCCACATAGAAGGCGGCATCGACGCCTGGAAGAAAGCAGACGGTCCGATTGCGCGCTGAACGGCGCGCCTCGAGCCGGGCCTAGCCTTTATAGAGCGACCAGTCCTTGCGGACGGCCGCCGTTTTGCCACCCCCGAAGAAGACGACCTTGTCATCGTCCGCCGCGATCGCGGTCTCGAGAGCTTTTTCGGCATTCGAGACCAGGTCGGTTAGGGCCTTGGCATCAAGCGTATTGGCGCATCCGAAACGAGCGGTGACGATCGGTGCGCCCTGCCTGGCGCCGAACGCACCGAGGCAGCCGAGCTTCAACTGCTCCGTCAGGCGCTGGATATCCGCCTCCGAGGTCGTCGCAACGACGATACCGATCTGCGGCCGGTCCAGCCAGGCGGCATAGTCGGCGCGCCGCACACTTTGGGACACGATCGCGCCGAGGCGTTGGAGAATAGCCTCCTTGGCCTTGATCAGCTCCTTCTTCTCGAAGGGCTGCAGTGCCACGAGATTGCAGAAGAGCAGGGACACTTCCTCCGGGAAATGCTCTTGCATGTATATTTCGGTCAGTCGCTTGTTGAAGCCACGGCGGTTGGCGAGCTGCGTGGCGACGTGAAGGAATTTCGTTCGCTCGAACTCGTCCAGCTCGTCACGGATCGTGCCGACCTTGGAAATCTGTGTGGTGACGCTCGTCAGAAGCTGCGAGCTCTGCGTGCGCTGAACCTCCGTCGCCTGGCGTATCGCCTGAAGCTCGCTCTGGAGGGCCTCGGTATCGCTTGGATCGGCCGAGGATATCCGACCGGTCGCCTGCCCGAGCAGGCTGGTATAGTTGGAAAGCGATGTGTGCCCGGTCTCGAGCGATTGCTTCAGCGTCGTCAATTCGCCGCGGATGAGCGTGGCGGACCTGTCCAGGGCGGATTTTTCGAAATGGTGCGGCACATAGCTGCGCGCCAATTCCTCCATGTCCGCGTCGCTGATGTTCTTGCCGAGCCGCGCGAATTTCTCGCGGAGCTCCGGATTGTTGCCGCTGATGATCTCGCACATCAGCTCGTAGTGGACCGGAGAGGCTTCGATCTGCAGCCGCATCAGCGTGCTGAAAACGTTGTAGTAGAGTTCCCTGCGGCTTAGCTGCGCTAGCTCTTTATGGGAAGGAACGACGGTCGCCATCATGCAGCGCCTTTCACGGGGCTTCGGGTGAAGATTGCGGCAAGCATATCTTGCGTCCGATCCGCGATCATGCGGCTGAATTGACGCTTCCTGCGTCTGCTCGAACCGGCCAAACATAAGAACAGTCTTATTAAGATGGGGTGAACATAGCGAGCCCGACACTGCGTTACTTCACCCCATTGCCCTCCTTGTCCAAACTCGCTAAGAGACGCCGCAACTGGACGTTCCGTTCTTCTCGCGCTGCATGCCTTTCCCGAAAGCCCGCTTTCCTAAAGGCCCCGCGTGGATCAGCGGGCGGTTTCGTGATGCCGGGTCACAGCCTTCGGCCGGTCCGGCGCTTGATTGGTAGAGGCTCATGGCACGCATCGTGATGAAATTCGGCGGGACTTCCGTCGCTGACTTGGACCGTATCCGCAACGTCGCCCGCCATGTGAAACGTGAAGTCGACGCCGGCCACGAAGTCGCGGTGGTGGTCTCGGCGATGTCCGGCAAGACCAACGAGCTGGTTGCCTGGGTGCAGAACCAACCGAAGGTCGCCGGCGGTGAGCATTCGTTCTATGATGCGCGCGAGTATGACGCCGTCGTCGCCTCGGGTGAGCAGGTAACGTCGGGCCTGCTCGCGATCGCGCTGCAGGCCATGGGCATCAACGCCCGCTCCTGGCAGGGATGGCAGATTCCGATCCGCACCGACAACGCCCATGGCGCGGCTCGCATTCAGGAAATCGACGGCGCCGACATCGTCAAGCGCATGGGCGAGGGCCAGGTGGCCGTGGTCGCCGGCTTCCAGGGTATCGGTCCCGACAATCGCATCGCGACCCTTGGCCGTGGCGGTTCGGACACCTCCGCGGTTGCCATCGCCGCAGCGGTAAAGGCGGATCGCTGCGACATCTATACCGATGTCGACGGGGTCTATACGACCGACCCTCGCATCGAGCCGAAGGCGCGGCGCCTCAAGAAGATCGCCTTCGAGGAAATGCTCGAAATGGCGTCGCTGGGCGCCAAGGTATTGCAGGTGCGCTCCGTCGAGCTCGCCATGGTGCACAAGGTTCGTACCTTCGTGCGCTCCTCTTTCGAAGATCCCGATGCGCCGGGCATGGGCGATCTGTTGAACCCGCCCGGAACGCTGATTTGTGACGAGGAAGAAATCGTGGAACAGGAAGTAGTCACCGGCATTGCCTATGCCAAGGATGAAGCCCAGATCTCGCTGCGCCGCGTGGCCGACCGGCCGGGCGTTTCGGCGGCGATCTTCGGGCCGCTGGCCGAGGCGCACATCAACGTCGACATGATCGTCCAGAACATCTCCGAGGATGGCTCGAAGACCGACATGACCTTCACCGTGCCGTCGGGCGATGCGGAAAAGGCGATGCGCGTCCTTGCCGGCCACAAGGACAAGGTCGGCTTCGACGTCATTCAGAGCGAATCGGGCCTCGTCAAGGTTTCGGTCATCGGCATCGGCATGCGCTCCCACGCGGGCGTTGCTGCGTCCGCTTTCAAGGCACTTGCCGAAAAAGGCATCAACATCAAGGCGATCACCACCTCGGAAATCAAGATTTCCATCCTTATCGACGGCCCTTACGCAGAACTTGCGGTCAGGACTTTGCATTCCTGCTACGGTCTCGATAAGAGTTGATCTGAAGCTGCAAGTGGCCGTCCACAACGCCGGGAGGTGGTGGGCGGATCAGTCTGCGGTTCTGTCGATTTTCGGGAGCGAGTAGCGCAATGAGAGACCTTTCCGGCGGTCCGCGCGTTCTGCTCAAGCGGCTGCGCGAGTTGATGGCGGAGCCGCTTGAGCCGCAGGAGCGCCTTGACCGGATCGTTCGCCAGATCGCAGGCAACATGGTGGCCGAGGTGTGCTCGGTCTATGTGCTGCGCGCCGACGGCGTGCTGGAACTTTTCGCCACCGAAGGTTTGAACAAGGACGCCGTCCACCTTGCCCAGCTGAAGATGGGGCAGGGCCTCGTCGGCACGATCGCCGCTTCCGCCCAGCCGCTGAACCTTTCCGACGCCCAGTCGCATCCGGCCTTCCGCTACCTGCCGGAAACCGGGGAAGAGATCTATCACTCCTTCCTGGGCGTACCTATCCTGCGCACCGGCCGCTCGCTCGGCGTGCTTGTCGTTCAGAACAAGGCGAGTCGCACCTATCGCGACGAGGAGCTGGAAGCGCTCGAAACCACGGCGATGGTTCTCGCCGAAATGATCGCCACGGGCGAACTCAAGAAGATCACCAAACCGGGTCTCGAACTCGATCTCACCCGTTCCGTGACTATCGACGGGGATACCTATAACGAGGGCATCGGGCTCGGCTATGTCGTGCTGCACGAGCCCCGCATCGTCGTCACCAATCTGCTCAACGACGATACCGAGAAGGAAATCGGCCGGCTCGCGGATTCGCTCGGCAGCCTGCGCATCTCGATCGACGACATGCTGTCACGCCGCGACGTTTCCATGGAGGGCGAGCACCGCGAGGTGCTGGAGACCTACCGCATGTTCGCGCACGACCAAGGCTGGGTGCGCAAGCTGGAAGAGGCGATCCGCAACGGCCTGACGGCGGAAGCGGCGGTCGAAAAGGTCCAGAGCGACACCAAGGCGCGCATGATGCGCCTGACCGATCCGTACCTCAGGGAGCGGATGCACGATTTCGAGGATCTCGCCAACCGCCTCCTGCGGCAGTTGACCGGCTATACGGGTCGCACTGCCGGTGACGGATTCCCGAACGACGCCGTCATCATCGCACGCGCCATGGGCGCTGCCGAGTTGCTGGACTATCCGCGCACCAACATCCGCGGCCTTGTCCTCGAGGAAGGTGCCGTCACCAGCCATGTCGTCATCGTCGCGCGCGCCATGGGTATTCCGGTCGTCGGCCAGGCGGCCGGGGTGGTGGCACTCGCCGAAAACGGCGACCCCGTGATCATCGATGGCGATGGCGGCCATGTGCATCTGCGTCCGATGCCCGAGCACCAGCGCTCCTACGAGGAGAAGGTTCGGTTTCGGGCTCGCCGGCAGGCTCAGTTCCGGGCGCTGCGCGCCGTCGAACCGGTCACCAAGGACGGCGAGCGCATATCGCTCCTGATGAATGCCGGCCTTCTCGTCGACCTGCCGCAGCTTGCCGAATCCGGCGCCGAAGGCATCGGCCTCTTCCGGACCGAACTGCAGTTCATGATCGCCTCGACGATGCCAAAGGCGGAAGAGCAGGAAAGCTTCTACCGCAACGTCATCAAGCAGGCGGGTACGCAGCCGGTCACTTTCCGCACCCTCGATATCGGCGGCGATAAGGTCGTCTCCTATTTTCGCGGGCACGAGGAAGAAAACCCGGCGCTCGGTTGGCGCGCGATCCGGCTATCGCTCGACCGGCCGGGCCTGTTGCGCACGCAACTTCGCGCCATGCTTAGGGCCGCGGCCGATGGCGAGTTGAAGATGATGGTGCCGATGGTCACCGAAGTGTCCGAGCTCACGGAAGTGCGCGAGTTGCTGCAGAAGGAAGTGCAGCACCTGTCGCGCTTCGGTTACGCGCTGCCGCGCAAGCTGCAGTTCGGCGCCATGCTGGAAGTGCCGGCACTGCTATGGCAGCTCGACGAATTGATGGATGCGGTGGATTTCATCTCCGTCGGCTCGAACGATCTCTTCCAGTTTTCGATGGCGGTGGATCGCGGCAACGCCCGCGTTGCCGATCGCTTCGACGTGCTCGGACGGCCCTTCCTGCGCATCTTGCGTGATATCGTGCGGGCAGCGGAACGCAATCAGACGCCGGTGACGCTCTGCGGCGAGATCGCCGGCAAGACGCTTTCGGCAATGGCGTTGCTGGGCATCGGCTTCCGCTCGATTTCGATGTCGCCGGCCTCGATCGGTCCGGTCAAGGCCATGCTTCTGGGGCTTGATGTCAAGGCGCTGGCGGCGATCATGGAGGAGGCGTTGAACGATACGCACCCGACGACCTCGATGCGCGACATCCTTGCCGGCTTTGCCGAAAGCCACAATATTCCCCTTTGAACGAAATTTATCAGGATCGGAGCCAGGGTGGCGAAGCTTCCCCTTGAAAAGATGCACGAGCTGGAGCGCCGTTTCGGTGAAATCGAAGCGCGCATGTCGGCCGGGCCTTCGGCGGAGGTTTACGTCAAGCTCGCGTCGGAGTATTCCGAGCTGCAGCCGGTGGTATTGAAGATCCGCGACTATCAGAAGGCCACGCGCGAGCTCGTCGATCTCGAGACGCTGCTCGCCGACAAGTCCGTGGACCGCGAAATGCGCGACTTGGCCGAGGTCGAATTGCCCGAGGTCAAGGAACGCATCGAGGCGCTGGAGCAGGATATCCAGATCCTGCTTCTGCCGAAGGATGCCGCCGACGAAAAGAGCGCCATCCTCGAAATCCGCGCCGGCACCGGCGGTTCGGAAGCCGCGCTCTTTGCCGGCGACCTCTTCCGCATGTACGAGCGGTTTGCCGCAACCAACGGCTGGAAAGTGGAAATCCTCTCGGCAAGCGATGGCGAAGCCGGCGGCTACAAGGAAATCATCGCGACCATCACCGGCAAGGGCGTTTTCGCCAAGCTCAAGTTCGAATCCGGCGTCCACCGCGTCCAGCGCGTGCCGGAAACCGAGGCGAGCGGGCGTATCCACACGTCGGCGGCGACGGTGGCCGTGCTGCCCGAGGCCGAGGATATCGACGTGGAAATCCGCCCCGAAGACATCCGCATCGACACCATGCGTTCGTCCGGCGCGGGCGGTCAGCACGTCAACACCACCGATTCCGCCGTGCGCATTACCCACCTTCCGAGCGGTATCGTCGTGACGAGCTCGGAAAAGTCGCAGCATCAAAACCGGGCGAAGGCGATGCAGGTGTTGCGTTCGCGGCTCTACGACATGGAGCGCCAGCGCGCCGACAGCGAGCGCTCCGCCGACCGTAAGAGCCAGGTCGGCTCCGGCGACCGCTCCGAGCGCATCCGCACCTACAATTTCCCGCAGGGTCGCGTGACCGACCATCGCATCAATCTGACCCTCTACAAGCTCGACCGCATGATGGAGGGCGAGATCGACGAGGTGGTGAATGCGTTGCTTGCGGACTATCATGCAAGCCAGCTCGCGCAGCTCGGCGAGCAGTCGTGAGCAGCGAGAGCCTCACGCTTGGGGAGCTTTTCGGCGAGGTTCGGTCTCGCTTCGCCGAGGGGGGGCTCGATGATCCCGCCACCGAGGCACGGATCCTTGTTGCCGGGCTTTTGGGACTGACCTTCACCGAACTGGTTTCGCGCTCGGATATGCCCGTGGCGGCGGAGCCCGCGGCGAGCATAAGGGCTGCCATCGAGCGCCGGTTGGCGCATGAGCCGGTTCACCGCATCCTCGGCGAACGGGAGTTCTATGGCCTGTCGCTCAGGCTCTCGCCGGCGACGCTCGAACCGCGCCCCGACACGGAAATTCTCGTCGATGCGGTTCTTCCCCATGTCGCCGAGCTTGCAAAAAGGGTCGGCCGCATCCACATTTTGGACCTCGGCACCGGAACGGGCGCGATCTGCCTGGCTCTATTGCACGAATGCCCGCAAGCGGACGGTGTCGGCAGCGACATATCCGCCGAGGCGTTGAAAACCGCGTCGCAGAATGCGGCGCGCAACGGGCTCGAGGAGCGTTTCCAGGCGATAGAGGGAAGCTGGTTCGAAGCCATTGAAGGCAGATTTCACGTCATCGTCTCAAATCCGCCCTATATTGCTTCTAGCGTTGTCACCACTCTCGCTCCAGAAGTGAAGTTCTTCGATCCTCCGGCAGCCCTCGACGGCGGCGCGGACGGATTGGACGCCTATAGGGCGATCGCTGCGGATGCCGGCAGATTTCTGCATAGAGAGGGTATTCTGGGCCTCGAAATCGGATACGATCAGCGTGTGGCTGTGACGGCGATATTCGAGGAAGCAGGTTTCTTCCTTATTGAATCTGTGAAGGATTACGGTCGAAATGACCGGGTCCTTCTATTGAAGCAAAATGGGTGAAGTGACAAAACGTAGCAGGCTGGCGGTCGCTGCTTTCCTTGAGAAGAAAAGGCTTGGTTTTGTCGAGGAAGCAAGATAGGTTGCCCTTACGCGTCGGGCGAAAGGGAATGAACGAAGTATCGTTCAGATCCGGACCAGCCTTAGGGACCGGCCCTCTGAAAAGAGGACCAAAGGTTGAAGAGAGCCCAATGCGTATTCAGTTTTTTTAACGTAGTCGAGCGGCAGACGGGCGCAGTGGCGCACTCTGCCTGCGGCGCGAGAGCCCTGGCAATGTTTCAGCTTTGGGCAGCGGGCGCCGCGTATGAAGATCAGCAAACAAGATGAGCAGTCAGGTGAAGAATCGATGAGGCCAGGACAGCAGAATAAGCGCGGTCGCGGGCGTGGCAGCAACAATGGTGGCGGCGGCGGTGGTAACAATAACAACAATTTCAACCGCAAGGGGGCCAACCCGCTGACCCGGACCTACGATAGCTCCGGCCCGGATGTCAAAATTCGAGGAACAGCGCAACACATCGCCGAGAAGTACGGGACGTTGGCCCGCGATAGTCACAGCGCAGGCGACCGCGTCATGGCGGAAAACTACCTCCAGCACGCCGAGCACTATAATCGCATCATTCTCGCCGCCCAGGCGCAGATGCAGGAACGCTTTCAGCGAGAAGATCGCCAGGACTTCAACGACCGTGACGGCTCCGACCGGGACATGGACGATGTGGATTCGTCGGATTCGGATATGGACGAACAGCCGCAAATGGCGCGTGCACCGATGCGCAGCCACGCTCCCGCGCCGGCACCCGCTCCCGAGATTATCGACGGTACCGGCCCTCAGCCGGTAATCGAAGGTACACCCGCCGAGGTCGCTATCGAGGAAGAGCAGCCCGCCGAAAGCGGACAGCCTCGCCAGCCCCGCCGCCGCAGTGCCGGCAATCGCCCGCGTCGCCAGCCGCGGCGCAGCAGCGAAGGCGGCGAGGACCAGGAGGCCCCAGAAGCCCCAGTGCTCGCGGAAGCTTCCGAATAAGCCAGTGACATGCCGCGGACGCGGCTTGGTCAGCATTTTGGGAACCCCGGCCAAGGCTGGGGTTTTCGTTTTGCCGCCCCTTTAAACTCTTCAATTCCCGTCCCATATTCGCAACGAAGCAGCCTCGCCGCAAATCCCAATCGCGGCGGGCGGAGCCAGCCTATTTGAGGGGGCTCCATCTCAATCATCGTCTTGCGCCGCATCAGGGCATGGCGATCCATGGAGGTAACATATGAATATCGAAAAATATTCCGAACGCGTCCGCGGTTTCCTGCAATCCGCCCAGACGAATGCCCTGTCCGAGGGGCACCAGCAATTCACGCCAGAGCATGTGCTGAAGGTTCTTCTCGACGACGACCAGGGCATGGCCGCATCCTTGATCGAGCGCGCCGGCGGCGATGCCAAGGCCGCCCGCCTGGCCAATGACGCCGCTCTTGCCAAGATGCCGAAGGTGTCGGGCGGCGGCGGCCAGGTCTATCTCTCCCAGCCGCTTGCCAAAGTCTTCACCGCTGCCGAAGAGGCTGCCAAGAAGGCGGGCGACAGTTTTGTCACCGTCGAGCGCCTGCTGCTGGCACTGGGGATCGAGCCGACTGCGTCGACGTCGACAACGCTGAAGAACGCTGGTTTGACGCCGACGGCACTCAACCAGGTCATCAACGACATCCGCAAGGGCCGTACCGCCGATAGTGCCAATGCCGAGCAGGGCTTTGACTCGCTGAAGAAATATGCGCGCGACCTGACGAGCGAAGCGCGCGAGGGCAAGCTCGATCCGGTCATCGGCCGCGACGACGAGATCCGCCGCACCATCCAGGTTCTGTCGCGCCGGACGAAGAACAACCCGGTACTGATCGGCGAGCCCGGCGTCGGCAAGACGGCGATCGTCGAAGGCCTGGCGCTCCGGATCGTCAACGGCGACGTGCCGGAATCGCTCAAGGACAAGCGGCTGATGGCGCTCGACATGGGTGCCTTGATTGCCGGCGCGAAATATCGCGGCGAATTCGAAGAGCGGCTGAAGGCCGTCCTCAATGAGGTACAGGCGGAAAACGGAGAGATCATTCTCTTCATCGATGAGATGCACACTCTGGTCGGTGCCGGCAAGGCGGACGGCGCGATGGACGCGTCGAACCTCTTGAAGCCCGCGCTTGCCCGCGGGGAGCTGCATTGCGTCGGCGCCACCACTCTCGATGAGTATCGCAAGCACGTCGAAAAAGACGCTGCGCTCGCCCGGCGCTTTCAGCCGGTCATGGTCGAGGAACCGACGGTCGAAGACACGATCTCCATTCTGCGTGGCCTGAAGGAAAAGTACGAGCAGCACCACAAGGTCCGCATCGCCGATGCGGCGCTGGTGGCGGCGGCGACCCTATCCAACCGCTATATCACCGACCGCTTCCTGCCGGACAAGGCCATCGACCTGATGGACGAGGCGGCGGCGCGGCTGCGCATGCAGGTGGATTCCAAGCCCGAAGAGCTCGACGAACTCGACCGCCGCATCATCCAGCTGAAGATCGAACGCGAAGCGCTGAAGAAGGAAACCGACCAGGCCTCCGCCGACCGGCTGATCCGTCTCGAGAGCGATCTCGCCTCGATCGAGGAGGAAGCGGACGCGTTGACTGCCCGCTGGCAGGCGGAGAAACAGAAGCTCGGCCTTGCCGCCGACCTCAAGAAGCGGCTCGACGAGGCGCGCAACGAACTGGCGATCGTCCAGCGCAAGGGCGAATTCCAGCGCGCCGGAGAACTTGCCTACGGCGTCATTCCGAAGCTCGAAAAGGAGCTTGCGACCGCGGAGGAAAAGGACGGACATCGCGATTCCATGGTCCAGGAGGTGGTCACCGCCGATAATATCGCCCATGTCGTCTCGCGCTGGACCGGCATCCCGGTTGAAAAGATGCTCGAAGGCCAGAAGGAAAAGCTGCTGCGCATGGAAGACGAGTTGGGGGTCTCGGTCGTCGGCCAGGGCGATGCCGTGCAGGCCGTGTCGCGTGCCGTGCGCCGTGCACGCGCCGGCCTTCAGGATCCGAACCGGCCTATCGGCTCGTTCATCTTCCTTGGCCCCACCGGCGTCGGCAAGACGGAACTGACCAAGGCGCTCGCCCGCTTCCTCTTCGACGACGAGACGGCGATGGTCCGCATGGACATGTCGGAATACATGGAGAAGCATTCCGTGGCCCGGCTGATCGGTGCGCCTCCCGGCTATGTCGGCTATGAGGAAGGCGGTGCCTTGACGGAAGCCGTCCGGCGCCGGCCCTACCAGGTCGTGCTCTTCGACGAGATCGAAAAAGCACACCCCGATGTCTTCAACGTCCTGCTCCAGGTTCTGGACGACGGACGTTTGACGGACGGCCAGGGCCGCACGGTCGATTTCCGCAACACCATGATCATCATGACCTCGAACCTTGGTGCCGAATATCTGACCAAGCTCGGCGAGGGTCAGGATAGTGACGCCGTGCGCGAACTGGTGATGGGCGAAGTGCGCAGCCATTTCCGTCCGGAATTCTTGAACCGCGTCGACGAGATCATCCTCTTCCATCGCCTCAAGCGCGAGGAGATGGGCGCGATCGTCGATATCCAGTTGAAGCGCCTGGTCAATCTTTTGGCCGAGCGCAAGATCACGCTCGAACTCGACGACGACGCCCGGCACTGGCTGGCAGAAAAGGGCTACGATCCGGTCTATGGCGCCCGCCCGCTGAAACGGGCGATCCAGAAATACGTGCAGGATCCGCTCGCCGAGCAGATCCTGTCTGGCCAGATTCCGGATGGATCGCTCGTGAAGGTGACGAGCGGCACCGACCGTCTGCTCTTCCGCCCGCGTGCGGCGGTCAGCGAAGCGGCGTAGGCTCGTCGCGCAGAGACAAGAATGGCGGCCGCAGGGCCGCCATTTACGTTTTGACGTTCGCGCCGGCGATTTACTCGCGGCTCGCCACCTGCTTCGCCTTCTCGTCGCTGAGCAGCGAATCGATGCGGTGCCGTTCTTCCTCGAACTTGACGAGCGCATCGCCGTTGAGGCCCTTGCCGCCCGGCAGGCGGATGCGCAGCGGATCGACCTTGGTGCCGTTGACGATCAGCTCGTAGTGCAGGTGCGGGCCGGTCGCGAGACCGGTCGAGCCGATGAAGCCGATCACCTGGCCCTGCACCACCTTTGCACCGGGTACCACGCTCTTGGCGATCGCGCTCTGGTGATTATAGGACGAAACATAACCGTTGGCGTGACGGATCAGCGTCTGATTGCCGAAACCGCCTGCATCCCACCCGGCCTTCTCGACGACGCCGTTGCCGGCGGCAATGATCGGCGTACCACGGGGGGCTGCCCAGTCGACGCCGGTATGCATGCGCGCAAATCCGAGGATCGGATGCCTGCGCATGCCGAAGCCTGACTTGAAGAGGCCATTCGGCACCGGGTTGCGCAGCAGGAACTGGCGGATGCTCTTACCGTTCTCGTCGAAGTAGTCGATCGAATGATCCTCGGGATCTTCGAACCGATAGAAACGGGTGACCGTGTCGCCGAACCTTGCGTTGACGTAGAGGAGTTCGGAATCTGCTGTCGCCCGGCCGCTCTGGTCGGCAACCGAGAAGAAGGCCTCGAGCGAATCCGCCGGCCGCAGCTGCGCCTGGAAATCGACGTTGCTGGCGAGCAGCTTGATGATCTGGCCGACCATCTGCTGCGTCATGCCGTAGGCAAGCCCCGCCCGGTAGATGCCGTCGTAGACGCGTGGCAGGTCGCGGCCTGCCGCTACGGGAGGGGCGTCGTTGTCGAATGCCGATGCGACGGCGTCGAGTGTCGGTGGTTCGCTGCCGGCAATGAAGGCGCCGCTGTCGGTCTGGGCAACCGTCAGCATGTGGCGGTCCTTGCGGTAGATGCTGGCGCGGATGATCTTCGCCTGCTCGCCCTTCTGCAGGATGCCGATGCGTAGAACATCGCCCGCGTCCACTTCCGCCGTCCCGAACAGCGGTTCGATTTGGTCGGCGATGCCCTGGGCGTCCGCCTTCGGATATCCGGCGTTCACCAGTGCGGTCGCGATTTTCGTGTCCTGCCGGATCGGAATGATATCGTCGGCATACTCAGGCGC
This sequence comes from Rhizobium sp. RAF56, assembly GCF_052113965.1. NCBI lineage: Bacteria > Pseudomonadati > Pseudomonadota > Alphaproteobacteria > Hyphomicrobiales > Rhizobiaceae > Rhizobium > Rhizobium sp. RAF56. Next base: position 1,311 of record NZ_JBFRDU010000040.1, on the reverse strand, counting down.
TTGCGGTACCACCTGGTCGGGCGCCGAAACCGTCATGTTTTCCTCGACCACGCGGGCGGCAAGCCCTGCCGTCAAATCGACATCGGCATCGTCCGCTGCGAAGCGGCGCGGGTCTATGTAGTAGAGCGCCGACAGCTGCGTATTGCCGTCGGTAAGGACCGAGCCGTTCGAGCGGACGTTTTCCTCGACCTCGTCGAGCGTCATCGAGCCGGCCAGGGCAAACTGCGCGTCCTTGGAAGGGAAGGGGAGGGTCTTCAGACTGACCTCCGACTCGACGTCGGAGCCGTAGATCGCGCCGGTGCGGTTGGCAACGGCGGGAATATTGTCGTCGGCGGCAAAGATCGCCAACGGATCGAACGAGGGGTAATCGTCCGTGGTGACGTGGCTTGACGCGAGCGCCATCTTCACATGTGCAAAGGGCTGCCGGCGCACGACCTCCTTTTCTCCATCATGTGAAACCGTGGAGACTTCAAGAATGCTGCGGTCGGCGGGCTTGGCGGCAATCGCCGGCGCCACCAGCCGTCCGCCGCGCGTTACCTGCAGGCCGTTATCGTCGGTGTGCGCGTCGGCGGCGGCATAGGCCTCGGCGGGAATGGCGAGCTGCTGGCGGCCGTCAAGGGCCGCGAAGAGAGCGACCCCCATCAGAACGCTGGAGGTGATGCCCGTGAGGAACGTGCCCGAAAGCCAGCGCAGCGAAACTTCGCGCCGGTCGGGTGCGCGTCTGCCATCGGCCAGGATTGGCGGCTCGTTGCCGAGCGACCGGAGCATCATCTTGTCCGTCATCATGCCAATCGGGTCCGGTTCCTTTTCCTGCCAGCCGCTGTTTCGCGGCGAAACAAGTGCATATTTATCACGCGCGAGTCAAACCTTGCCAGTTGTAACCCTATTTCCGCTTGCCTGTGTGAATCCTGCGTCGCTGTGGGCGGCGTTGCGCCCGAACCTCCGACGAGCCCACTTCCCTATGCTCACGTGCGCGCTATATGCGTGCACGTGAGCATTCCACCTATTCGTCCCGGCCAAGGACGCATGGGCGTGCGATCCAGCGGCCAAAACGTGCAACCGCGCGGGAATTTGCGGGCCGAATTTGTCATATTTTAGTCACCCTGAGAAATTCGTATGCAAATTCAGCGCCTTGTCGATTTTACGAGATTTTCGAAATTCGGCTGTTGACTTAGAAAAGGGGTAGGGTCTATAAGCCCGATCACTGACGAGGGCGGCGGCGCTGCTGGCGACGATGTCCTTCGCTCTAGAGTTTCAGATGGAACTGTGGCGGCGGATTGGGATGGTTGCTGGAAGGCGGTTGTCTCGTCG
>NZ_JBFRDU010000039.1:0-44869 GCF_052113965.1 Rhizobium sp. RAF56 | reverse complement strand
GCTCAACGATGTCGAGCCGCTGGCCTATCTCTCAGACGTCCTCACAAGGATCATCAACGGTCATCCAAATAGCCAGATCGACGACCTGCTGCCGTGGGCCTATGCCCCAAAACCCGAAATCAAAGCCGTGGCCTGAAAACACCGCTTACAGTGTGTCGCGGTAGAGCTCAGCAGCATATTGCGAGCCACGATCGGAATGGTGGACCGCGCCCGGCAGCGGCTTTCGTCGATCAATGGCTGCCATCAAGGCTGCAAGTGGCAGCCGTGCGTCGATGGACCGACCGATAGCGTAACCAACGATCAACCGCGACCAGGAATCAAGAATGATGGCGACGTAGATGAAACGGGTCGGCAAGGAGACATAGGTGATGTCGCTGACCCAAAGCTGGTGGGGACCGCTCGGGATGATGTCCTTCGCCAGGTTCGGGAAGATCGGGCCGTCGTGCTCACTGTCAGTCGTGGCGACGAACCGCCGCCTGATCTTCGGCCGCAGATCGTGTTCACGCATGAGGCGGCGAATCTTCTTGTGGTTCACTATAAGGCCTTGCTGTCGCAGGGCCGCACCGACGCGCCGGTAGCCGTAGAACTCGAACTCGTCGCAGATCGCGAACATCGCTTCGATGATGGCGGTATCGTCGGCCGTCCTTTCCGGGCGGTCGTACTAGGTCGAGCGTGCAATGCCCATCAGCCGGCATCCTTCGGTGACGGAGATGCCAGTGGCCCGGTGATCACGGATGTAGCCCCGCTTCTCGGCCGCGGTGCGCTTTTCAGAGCCCCCTTTAGAAACTCCAGTTCCAGCGCCTGTTTTCCGACGAGACGTTTGAGCGCGGCGATTCGGGCTTCGTATTCCTGGATGAGGTCGACGGCCTGAGCGTCTTCATCGAACGCGCCTTCCTCATACTTTCGGACCCAAATCCGGATAAGGGTGCGCGACACCTCGTGGCGTTTGGCCAGACCATGCAGCGTCTCGCCCGCGATAAACTCCTGCGCGACCTGCCGTTTGAACTCGATACTGTGACTACGATGTCTTGCCATGGGTTCCACTTTCGGAAACCCGACAACTCTGGTCAATTCGTCAAGCCTATTTGTCCACCCTCAGGGGCGCACTCCAGACAGGCACATCGATGGACACGTTGAAGACCCGACCCGAACAACATCGTGAGGCGACGACCTCCGAAAGGACCATGACCCGGCAAGGATGTTGCAGGCGCTTGACGACATCCGCAATTAAAGGGCCGATTGACAATCCCTGGGAAAAGGCAGTGGCGATGAACATGGAGACGACGGGTCGCTCGCTCTTTCCAGCATGCGCCAAGGCATTTCGCATGAAATGAACCCCGCAGCGTTGCCAAGAGAACCTTGGAGACGGCGGCCTTTAAGCCTTCATGTGCCTCCGAGACGACGAGCTCGCAGACCGCGCCCGGAAAATTTGCGCAGGAACTCAGTCCAAATCGGCTCGGCACCTCCCGGCGTCCGTCGGGGGGTGGTTCAGGCAAGCCACAAATGCTGCCGTAGCAGTCTAGTCTAGCGCCAATAGGCCTCGTCGGCGAGACTTGGAACGGTGTTTGCTTCCGACTCGGCGTCAGGTGCTGATTGAACGTTTGTGTAGTCTTCGCACAGTGTCATTAGCCAAGTTTCTGTCTCACCCGTCGCGGGATTACGAATCGTGCGCGCATAGGCACGGTCAGGGCTGCCCCTCCCCGCCGATGAAACCTCCATTTCTGGGCTGAAACTGAATGTCCCATCGACCGGCGGACCACAGCGGTCACGCGCGTAAAGCGCTTGGGCCAGCGGGATTGCGCCTATCTTATTGCGTGGATTGGTCCAATCTTGCCGTGCCCATTTTTCCCAACGGGCAAGGCCGAATTCGCGAGTCCAGTAGGTTTGTTCCATCTGCTGAGATTCCCCCTGCGAACGTTGACTACGGGCAACCTTTGCAAAGTGGTCGGAGACGATGGAGACCAGCCGTCGTCCGGATTTGTAGGTAACCTGAGTGACCGCCCACGTCGTCAAGGCCCGGCGATATTGGATGGCGCAGGGCCCCATGTGATCGGAGGCGGCACCTCTGAGTAGTTTGCTTTCGAAAACGCCATAACCGGTCGACCCGAGAGGGGGTACGGCGGTGGGCGCGATCACCCAGCCCCGGAAAAATCGCTCTGAAGTGTCGGAATGCTCCAGGCAGCCCGAGGATTCGAACACGGAGAGCATGACGGGGCTGTAGCTCCCCATGATGAAACCATAGCCGTTGTCTCGCCATTGGATCGACGCGCCATTTCCGGCTAGCGCATCGCCCGCGCAATTGTCGGATCGATTCCGGATCGTCGTGCTCACAATTCGCGTATTGCTACCACGAACTAATGGAAGGTTAAGTTTTGAAATCGAACCTTGGCGGCAATTTGCTGCAGGTGCCGCGAAATTGCCGAGCCGGTAGGGCGGTATTTCCCCGGGTTTTACATTGCGATGATGGCGACACTCGCGTTCGCCCGGAACTGCATTGACTATGCGGCCATCGGCTTCGGTGCATACATCCATGACCATGAAATCATAGATATCCCCCAGCGCCTCTTGAGCGTTCACCGGACGGCGAGGTAGAAGCACCATGACGCAGATGAATGAGAAAAATAGAAGGAGGATAGGCTGGCGAAATCTCATCGGTGTTTTCCGACCGCTCGATCATCCAAGTGTTCCAGCTGAACGCCTTCGAATATCAGCGTACCGATATCCCTGTCGCTGTGACTGAAGACTCTAAACTCATACGAGCATTGCTCCTTTACATCGAATTGCAATGTCGCGATGTCGAGATGTCCCAAATCCAGTTTTGCGGCGGCCGCAATACCGGTGGCGGGAGTATACACGTCGAGCGTAACCAACGCGGCGTTTCTGGGAGGGAGCGAGAAGAATCCATTGCGGCCGCGTTTGAACTTCATGAGGAATGTTACGCGCCATCGCCCCTCCGCCAAAGGGAGATGCGGGCCGAAAATCACATGTCCTTGTCCTTCCAAAGGCACTAGGCGCAGTTGGGATCTGAGTACGGGCGGATCGCGGTAGTTAAAAGCGTTATGTGGGATAAAAAACGGACGATATGCGAGGATCGAGGTCGTGAGTTTATCGCGCTCAGTATCGGAAAGTCCCGGGAGACGTCTATCTCTTAAAAGCACCGCGATGCAGGGATCATCGTCCGAAGCTATAGTCAGCGTCGTTCCACCCAAGCCAAACATCTCCACCTGCACAGCGGAGTCGCTCATGTCGAAAAATCCTTTGATATCCGCGATTGATAGCTTCTGGATTGCCCAATCGGGGCGCAGCGCCATCTCGGTTGTGAAGATGACACCTTGTCGTTCAGTGACCACGCTCACCAATTCGCGGAAGGCCGTTCGGGGATCATGGGAATTTGCGAGGTCAATTTGACGCGGAAGAATCTCCTGCAAGAGGGCCTCGCGAAAAAGGGCCGGCAAATCCGCTTCGTAACCGGCAAGGGGAGAGAGTTTGGTTTCCACGCGCGGACCACCAAAGCGATGGGGAAGCAAATCCTCGTGGAAGTATCCGTTCAATAGCAAGCGGTCGTCGCTGGATAACTCCGCCAAGGCATCGCGGATGTCGTTCACGTTCTTAAGTGCCGCTTCTAGGCTGCGGGCGGCGCGGGCAAGCGCCTGAGCGTCGCTCCCATACCATGGCAAGCGCTGCTTGGGCGGATCGACGCTAGCCTCCGCCAGGATTATTGCCATTTGTGGCCCGTCACCTTGTTTCACAAGACAATCTCTGAGAAGACGCCATAGAAATAGAAGTACTTTTTCACGCGGGGGTGGGACCAATGAAGACGCTGCCGACAACGCGTCTGGCACCATTCGGACATCCGCAAGATCAGTAGTTAAGCCCCTGCGAGCATAGATTGGATCTCCCCATACCAGTACGGGTATCCCAGCGAGTAGCGCCTCCAGGCCGACATTCGACGAATGCGTTGCGACGGCGTCCGAGAGATCAAACAGATCGTGAATGCTAACATTCGAGACGACACGAACCCGGTCAGAGCCAGCACTGCCTCGGCGATTCATTGAGGATTTGGGATGGGGCTTGAAAATTGCCCGCCAACCGTCCGGCATGCAGTCGATCAGTGTGTCGTAGATGGCATGCAGGTCTGGATAGCCGCGCAGGCTAATTGTGACATTGGCGTCGTGGGCGATTTGTCCAGGAATGAAAAGAATAGGTTTCGCCTGCTCTTTCGCCCACGCGCGGAGTTCGGCAAGTTCCTTCTCATCCGAGATCTGCGGATATTTAGAAAGCCGATTTTCCCTCCATCCGCGCGCGAACGCGGCCGTTTCGTCAAGCTCATCTTGGCCACCCTCAAAAAAAGATTGGCTTTTGGCGAACCGGTCGAAGCGGCAATCGCCGCGGAAGAAGTGTGGTGAGTAGGGATCCGCGAAGTGAAAGCCCGGGAAAAACGGGCTTTCCCAGTAGACGTAAGGAATACGCCTGTGGGCAGCCATCACGGCGAGAATGCGTGAAACCACTTCCGCCCCATGGGCGATGAAAACCACTTTGGGCGCAAGTCGCCTCATCAAATCATCGGCGATGAGCGCCAAGCCACGAAGATGTTGGCTCCACACAGACTCCATCAGCACCGTATCAGTTCTGATATCCTTCGCTGCTAGGCTGTGAGCGGAGAGGTCGATGAGATCGAGAGAAAAGCCAAACTTTTGGTGAAAGGCATAGTCCGATAGTCTTGGCGAGGCCTCGAAACCACCGGGAAGAAGGAAGACACTATCCTCGCCGTGCAACGCTTCTCCATCATCCCAGTAGGGAACAATTAGCGGGTCTTTGCCCGCGCCTCTAAGCGTATCACAAAGTAGACGAGTGTTCTCCGCCGACTCGGCGCCGGGCAGGCGGAAGACAAGGATTTTTTCCATCAGGGCGACCTAGCAGTATGCGAGCATGCATTTTCTCATTTGGAAGCCGGCATAGAAAGCATAAATCAATTCGCGGCTTATCCCCCTAGACAAGCCGACTGTAATGACACTCTTGGGCGGCTCCTGCCGAAATTTCCGTCTTCGAATAGTGGATCTACGCGTGATCGCGAATGCTAAAATAGACGAGCGTGGAGACAATCCACATTGCGACTGCCGCAACAAATACCAAAATTGTATCAATAGCTCCGTGCGGATATGCGGCCGTCTCCGGCATTCCGGGATGGACGTAAGTCGCAAGATAGATCTGGTTGTTGCTGGCCTGCATGCGCGCCGCTTCGTAGGCGGTCAGTGTCGATTGATAGAGCTTCATGGCGATGTCGGTATCGGCCTGGAGCTGGTCATATTTGGCGACCAGCTGCGCGTCGTCGAGCGTCCCGCCGTTTTCCGGCTCTTCGGCGCTGCCGATCTGAGCCTGCAACTGATCGATCTGCTGCTGCGCCGCGGCAATCTGGGTTTTCAGAAGGCTGAGTTTGGGTGAAGATGGGCTCATATAGCTGCTCAGCGAAGCATATTCCGCCTTGAGCTCGGCGAGGTTGCCACGCATCTTGGCAGTGAGCTGGATCTTTTCGTCGGCTTCCCTGCGAGCGTCGAGGGTTTTTTGACCCGCGCGCAGTTCCGTCTGCTGCGCCCGAACGTCCCTCAATCGCATTTCGGCGCGGTCGAGTTCCGTCTTGGAAAACGCCATTTGGCTCTGCCGCGCCTTCTCGGAAATGTCGTTGACCAATTTCTCGCTCAGGCTCTCCAATGCGGTCGCGATATCATAGGCATCTTTCGGGGTGAATGCGGTCACCTGCACCGTGTTGATGCCGGTGGCCAGATCATAGTTCGTCGACGCCCGGCGGGCCCAATATTTGGTGAGCTGTTCGACGGACGGGTCCTCTGAAAGGCGCGACAGGAAATCGATGCCGTCGCGACGATAGAGCTTTCTGAGGTCTACCGCCTTATCAACTTCGGTGATCGCATCGCGACTCAACGCATAATCGGAAACGATATAGCTATTCGACATGGCAACGGCGGCTTCCGCTGCCAGGGGCATCGTCGCACTCGCGCCATCGGCAGCCCGAACGGAAAAGCGAAATTCCGACATGTATTGCGGTGACGCGATGAATGCGAAATAGAGCGCACCAAGAATCGTCGGCAGAGCGACCAAGATGAGGAAGGAGAGTTGCGACCCGGATAAGCCGCCGATCTTGAACTTTGCGCGCCATCCGGCGGTATGCTCGACCGTTTCGCGTACGCTCCTTTGTGGCAACGAAGCGGGTTGAGGATTCGCCTTTGCCTTCACGACCCGTCTATCGGGACGAACCTCGTCGAGCCGCAAGAGGAGGGAGTTTTGGTCGACACTAGTGTCTCTTTGATCTTTGGCCTTCAACGCGTTGGTTTCAGTCAAAGCCGCCTCCTAAACAAGCGTGCGGAACGTGGCAATCAAACATCTACGGACTTCCGCTCGTTGGCTCAAGGTGAAACAGAATTGGAAATCGAGGCGGCCTGAACCAGCGGCGCGGTTGTTGAGCCGATAAGGGATGTGAATTTGCGCACTTCCGCCATGGACGAATTGGCGATGTAGATGAGATCGCGGTTGCGAACACTGAAGTTCTTCAGCAGGAAGAAGCCGTTAGGATCGGAAAGATCAATCTTATAGATAACATTGGCACTGTCACCGATGCTCGTGACGGGCCTTCCGGGCGCCAATTGACGCACTAGGCTGATCGGCTCGGCACGATAGACGAAGACGCCCTTGGCGTTGGCGCGATCGTCATTGAGGCCGCCCACCTTGGCTAGCGCCTGATTCAGATAGAGTTGCGCCTCGTCGAATTGTACGGACGCATTGGCCGCCGTGGCGCCGAACACGGTAAAGCTTCGAGGTTGACGGATCAGCGCAACCACATCCCCGGGCTGCATATAGATATTTTCGGCCGGATCGGAAAATAGCCGCTCCATAGGAAGCGTCTCCGTGCGAGCGCCACGTGTTATCTGGATCGCTAGTTGGTGCGCTTCGATGCGGGGGCCTCCGGCCATGGCGACGATGTCCAGAAGCTTCTCACCGCGCGGTGAGAGCGGAACAAGTCCGCTGTTTGCCACTTCGCCAGTCACGGTGACGGTGTTGGAAACGTTCTTGACGACACTGACGAGAACCTGCGGCTCGACCGCCAGTCCCTTAAGAGCGTTTTCGATTTCGACCTTCACTTGGTCAGGCGTCTTGTTCGCCGCCCGAATCGCTCCGGCATAAGGAACGGAGATGGTGCCGTTTTCGGAAACGGGCTGTTGGGGAATTTGCGTGCCGCCGGTGCCGCGAGTCGATGTCCCGGAAGAAAAGAGGCCGTTGTTCGCGGCTTCCCAGATAGAAACGACAACATTGTCTCCAACGCCGATTTGCGACGAGCTTGTTCTTTTCCTATTGCCGAATTTCGCCGACAGCTGTTGATCGACGCGGGCAGATAGGATCTGCGTCGTTTGGGGGGTAACCTCAACGACCGTGTAAGGCGCCGAGGTTGATTGAGCAGTGGCGAGGATTGTATCGGCGCTCGGCCCTGAACTCGACATACCAGTACACGACGTCGCGCAAAGACAGGTCACCGCTAACGACAAGCCGGAGAACAATTTTAAGTATTCCATAAAATATCCATTACGCATAGCGCTTGCCACGCGGCACCCGAACTAGGAACTCCAAGCAAGCTGAATATATCAAAGCCCAGGTCGCGACAATGCTCAACGATACAAAGAAAACCTTAATTTAGTTGTCCCCAACAACGGGCAGATTCTGTCAATAGGGGTTCGACTCCAGCAGCCCAGGAGGCACTTGCCACAGGCTGTCTTCAAACCGGACGGCTGGCTCGAGAGGAAAGGCTTGGAAGAGTGTATGGCCGCTATACTCAAGCGGATGCCAGTTGGCGTCAAGGAACCGCATGGCCGCATCCCAGTCGGTCCGCAGATGTAGGGGTTGAAGATAGCTCAAAACGCTATCAACACCGCCGCCGGTGTAGAAGTCGATCATTCGATGATCGATCGGACAGCTGCCATCCACTGAAAGGAACCCTGACGCGCCTTCGTAAGTCGCAAACCACGCGCAGGGAATGCCGTAAGCCTCAGCAATCACTAGGCCGTGCAGGCTCGTAGAGAGAATTCTGCGACAGGTAACGATTTCGCTCACCTTTTCCCGCAGTCCCTCGAGGGTCGCAGGCGCATAGGTGTTGATGATCCGGATACTGCCCGCGAGAGAGACAGGGATACCGTAGCGCGCCAAATTGGCACGCACCGAGGCGCCGGCAACGGCGCTATCAAGTTCAGAAATATGGACAATGACGCCGAGATCGCAGTCCTTCTTAACAGGGTCGAAGGGAAATATTCGTGGCAGGAACCACACTGGATCGCCGTAAACCTCAGGAACCGGCAGTCCAAGCTTGCGCAAGCCAGCGGCTGTACGCTTGCCGCGAACCCCGTGCACAATGAGCGTGGTGTCAGTGGGAAGTTGGTAGTCGATAATGCTGCCCGTCCAATTCCGCTTCAGGTCAAACCCCGTTCCCCATAGATGGACCTTGCCGTTGCGCTGGGCATGTCCAATCGTGCCCACCGCGGCCATGCGCTCGCAATCTTCCCCGAAGGAGGCGCGCTGGACGGCTAATCCCGACATCGCCGAAACGACGACCGCGCTGAGCGCGTCACCTAGGTTCGCATCCGGATGGCGTTTTGTGGTCCAGACCCAAGAGAGGCGAACACGCTCAGGGCCGAGACGCTGTTTCGTCAAAACTCCGGCGGCGACGGATCGTGTCTTGCGACGAAGAAGCCGTTTTACTTTGCCAAGAATCACAGGGACCGTCCCCATTGCCGGAGGCGTTTCATCAGCCATCCACCGACGGCGTCGCTGATGACTTCCCCATGGCCCTTTCGCATTGGCAAGGCCGAGATGATGGGGTGATCAAAGGCGCTCCCGGTTGGCCCTTTTTCCAGGAGGCGTCGCGGGAGCGGAAAAGCTTCGATCAGCCTGTCCTCTTGCAGGTATTTGGGTCGCCAAATGCGGTCGATCGTCTTTATCACGGCTTCCCAATCCGTTCGTTCTCCCCGAGGCTGATACCAAACATCCAGGAGTGTTTCCTCAAGGCCGCCATAGAGATCCACGAAGCGAAGGTCGATACCTTGCTCGCTTGACAAATCGATGCGACCGAGCGCTGCCTTCGCCGCTCGCGGCGAAAAATAAAGGCATGGAATGCCGTATGATTCGGCGAAGACCATTCCATGAAGGCTTGTGGATATTATTCTCTTGCAAGACAGAATCTCATCGAGGCGCTCGCGTAGGCCTGCCACCGAAACTCGCGTCACCGTATTGATGAGTCTCACGGAGTTCCTATCGTCTGGCGAAATCTGGTGCCTGACTGAGTTTGGTTTTGGATGAGCCTCATGCGCGCGGTCCGAGAGCTCAGAAAGGTGCAGGATGACCCCAAGCTCGTAGCGCTTTTCTTTAGGCGCTTCGTGAAATCGCGGTAGCAGCCATAGCGGGTCTCCGTAAACGGCCGGACCGCTGGCGTCCGGCCCCAGTATTCGCCGGCTAAATGGCCCGCGCGTGGCATGCACCGACACTTGGGTATCGCGAGGGCGGCTGTATGGAATTTTGGGTTGGTCTGTCTGATTGGGGTTGAGATTGGGTGACGTACCCGTACCCCAGAAACTGACGCTGCCGCCGGAAAACATATGGCCGATCGTGCCCACCGCAGCCATGCGCACGGCGGGCGATTTCGCGGCAACGTGGGTAATGGGTAGGCCGGAAAGCATTGAAACAATGACCGGCGACAGGGCGTCGCCCAGGTTGAGATAGGTTTCCTTGCCGCTTGCGGTGACCCAGGAAAGAGGGACTGCTCCGGAAGAGGAAACAACGTTCAATAATTCTCTCGACAATATGCACCATATGATTGAGTACTGTTGCGAACGCGGCGTTGGTCGTCGAGCGCCGGTCACTATTGCCCGCCCTATACCATGCCCTAGGGCCCTACAGAAGACGGCTTGATATCTTCAAACGCAGTTGACCGGCTTTAGATATTCTGGCAGGCCAAATCATGGGCTGAGGATTGCCTTTGCCCCTGTTCAAGGTTTAGGAAGTCCGCTAGCCACATTCAGTGCTCCGTGGCCTTGTCACTCAAAGGTCGTTCCTCTGCGAGCGGTCGGTCGTGCAGCGCAGACGACAGAATGGATGACATGCGAGTTCCTCTATGAGCATAAGCTTTGCCAACGTCCATAAGACGCTCCGCCGGAAAACAACTAGGACCAAGATATTCGAGGGCGCGAATGCCGAGTTCTCCGGTGATCGGATAACTGGCATTCTCGCTCCGCCCCGCAGCGGGAAAACGACGCTAATCGGTCTGACGACCGGGAGGTTACGACCGGACAGGGGGCGCGTGGAACGGTCCTCCCTTATCTCCTTTCCGGTTGCGGCAGGGGGCGTTTTCAATGGGGCGCTGACCGGCCGGGAAAACCTCGCTTTTCTGTGCCGCGTCTTCGGCTTCGATCCGGTTCCGATCATCCGCTTCGTTTTGGATTTCACCGAAATCGGCAAAGCGATCGACAAGCCGTTCAAGAATCTCAATCGCGATGAGCGCACGCGCTTGCTGTTCACGGCGTGCTATGCAATTCCGTTCGACGTGTATCTTGTTGACGAAAGTATCATTGGCGGAAGGGGCTCTTTTAGAACTAGATGCGAAGAGCTGGTTAGGGAGCGTATGCGCACGGCAGGCTTCCTGATCGTAACCTCTTCCCCAGCTTTGGTAAGGAAATATTGTGACGACGTGTTCGTCATCGACGAGTATCTAGTCCGACAAGCAGTCGACGTAGTGGAGGCTGAGGCGTGGGTCGGAGCCGACCGCTTGCGTGACGGCGACGGTGTTCTGGACATGGTTGCGGATGGTGGCGACAGCACCGTCATCAATCCGCGATAGGCGCAATCGGGAATTCGGCGGGTCCCATCGAGGAACGAAATTCGCGACTACCAATATTCAAATAGTGCGTGCATCGGAATTGAAATATGATCATTGCGTTTCAAATCACGAATTGGCTGCACCGCTCGATCGATGCTGCGGATAAAGCCCTTTGAGCCAGGATTTTTTACGGATGCCAAAGCCTCGGGTCATGATTGACGGCTACAATCTCGCAATGGAGAAGGGAACTGGGATCGCAACCTATGCGAGAAATCTTAGTGTTCAGCTCACACAACTCGGTCACAAGGTTGATCTGCTTTACGGGCTTCGTACCTTGGCAGGCAAGAATGACCTTTTAGCAGAGGTCGGCTTCTTCGACCCCTCACGTCGGCCGACAACGGCTCCAGAGGTCCTTCGCAGGCTGGCGACGTCGCCATTCGGCGTCAGGGCCAAGCAGGTGCCTATTACCGGAAAAATCATCGCGACAAACCTGAAGGAGAACTTGCCCACCCATGATCGCATTTACAATGCAAGCGACCTGTTCGGACTGTCCTATTCACATTTTCGCACGTATGGCCGCTTCCTGACAACAAGCTATGAAACAACTGCCGATGTCGCACACTGGACTTACCCATTGCCGGTAAAGCTCAAAAACGCCGCGAACATCTACACAATTCATGACCTCGTGCCGTTGCGTTTGCCCTACACCACCCTTGACAACAAGAAAGAGTTTTTCCGCATCGTGAAACGGATCTGCGACCACGCGGACCACATCGTCACGGTCTCGGAAGTTTCAAAACGGGACATCATCGAGTTGATGGGCGTTGATGCGTCCAGAGTCACCAACACCTATCAGGCGGCCAGTCTCCCAGCCCACATCGTCGGCAGGGATGAGGACGAAGTCATCAACGACGTGGAATCACTCTTCAGTCTGGAACACAAAAAATACTTTCTCTTCTTCGGCGCCATCGAGCCTAAGAAGAATGTCGGACGCATCGTAGAGGCCTATCTGGCGAGTCACGTCAAAGAGCCGCTCGTTATAGTCGGTCAGATGGTCTGGAAGAACTCCAGCGACTTGCGCTTGCTTGGAATAAAGTCTCACAACTCATCAGCAGGCGATGCCAACCAAGTCGCCGATGCGACAATTACGACCATTTCGAGAGCGTCTTCGATTGTTCGCCTTGAATATCTACCACTGGGGATGCTGACATCGCTCATCCGATGCGCTCGCGCCGTGGTTTTTCCATCACTTTACGAAGGATTCGGCCTGCCCGTTCTCGAAGCCATGCAGTTGCGGACTGCCGTTATCACCGGCAGCGAAGGGGCGAACCCGGAAATCGCGGGTGACGGCGCATATATCGTCGATCCCTACAATGTGGCCGCGATTACTCGCGCGATCAGGGAGCTTGCGAATGACGATCATCTGCTGCATCACTATGAAGAGCTTGGCTCGGAGCGAGCGAAATTGTTTTCGCCAGAGAAGTATAGTGAGCGCCTGGCAAACCTCTATGAGAAAGTGCTTTAGTTCGCCATATGCAATTTTCCTAGATGAGTGAACAGAAATCGCTCGATGAGCTTATTGCTCGCGCAAGATCCGCAGCGGATCACGCCCCGGACTCGCCCACCATCGCGCTTTTGCTTGATCTTTGCGATGCTGTTGAAAAATTGGTGGCGGATCAACGAGAAATGCGTCGGGAAGCGTTCTTAGACGGCATTCGCGGCGCAGCCAAAGCAATTCAAAGTCGGCAGGCAACGGGGAAGTCCGATCTAATGGTCGAACCCAAAGAAAATGCGGACGTCCTTGCGGCAGGGGCTGCCAGGATAGTCAATGTCACTCCGATTAGGATAGACGAACTTAGACGGCTGCGGCATAAGATCAACAGTGCTATCGAGGGCAATGACGAGATCGATGACGAGCTGAAGCGGATTTACTATTCGATCATAAGGGAAAGGGACCCATCTTCTTCCGATATTCTGCCTTCGGGTTCGCCGTCACGGTCGCTAGACGTGGCGACGTTCCTAATCGAGCGGGTATTACGGGAAGGGTGGTGGACCCTTGGCAATAGCGGCACGAACGTTCCCGAGAAGCCGCTCGCGAAGGTTGGCCGTTACGCGGGCCAAGATGCGAAGGCGCAGTCCGCAGCCACCACCGTCCTTACCCTTCTTTCCGCATGGGTGCTGACCTTGATAGAGGCCATAAAGGGAAAGTGAAAGGTTCAGCGAACTGCAACGGATGACGCAAAAGAGTAGCGCAGAATTTTCAATATCACCGCGTTTTATTCCCATTTCTCCAGATGGATTATGTTCATGGACCGTAGTAAGGGGAATCCCAAGGACCAAGGATCGTGTCCCATCAGGACCGAGTTTGGGGATAGTTTTCGTCACACTGGGTTTACAGAAGCCGAAGAGAATTTTAGACAAGATCGCGAATCAGTGAACTTCCGTACGATGCCCAACGTTGCAAGCCGATCTGGCCGTTGGAGGAAAGCGTGACCTGATGCGGGTACTCCTCGATGTCACTCGCGTCCTTGCGCATCGCTTCAATGAAACGCCGGATGGCATAGATCGCGTTGAGTATGCCTTGGTTCGCTGGCTCCTTGCAAATCACGGACCTGGCAGCGGCGACGTGTATTTCGTGATAACGGCGGCGAACATGCATGCCGCGCTGACGGGGCAACAGATGGCACGGATCGTTGCCGACATCGAACAGCGTTGGAGCGCGGGTCGCCGCCACGATGGAGGTTCGCCGGTCGACGCCCTAGTCCGTCATCTTTGTGAGCCGTTAGAGGTGGCAGAGACGCTCGCTGGCAGTAAAAGGTTCGGAACCGGGCGCCGGAAAAGCGGCGATGAAACCTTGCGTCCTCATGCGCATATTGGATTGGCACTTGCGAACGGTTGGCCGCTGTTTCGTAGGCTTCGTGCCGAGGCGCGATTGATCCGTACAGTCTATGTACACTCGTCCCATATCCAGCTCGAATATGGCCACATGTTCGAATGGTTAAAGGACGTTAATATCAAGGCGTCATTTTTCCTCCACGACATGATCCCGATTGACTTTCCGGAATTCTGCGGTCCGAGCTCGCGCGGCCAGCACATAAACCGCCTGAAGACCATCGCCGCCCATGCGGATCATCTTTTGGTGAATTCCGACTACACGCGAGACCGCGTGATGCATCATCTGCCAAGATGTAAGCAGCCGTTTCCAGGAATTTCGGTCTGCGGCCTCGGCACGGAGATTCGCGCCAGCGACTCACCGAAATTGAAGCCGATCGTGGCGAGGGTGCCTTATTTCCTCTGCTTGGGCACGATCGAGGGAAGAAAGAACCTCACCCATATCATTAATGTGTGGCGGCGCATTCTTGACGAGGAGGGACCGGAGCGAACGCCCCGATTGCTTTTCGTAGGCAAACGTGGCTGGGAATGCCAGAATGTTTTCAACGTGCTCGACCGAAGCACCGAACTCGCTCCCTATCTTGTCGAGGCTAGTGGCATGACGGACGCCGAAGTAGCAACCCTTGTCGATGGGGCCGCCGCCGTGCTCGCCCCTTCGTGGGTGGAGGGATTCAGTCTGCCGCCTATGGAGGCCATCTGCCGTGGCGCCCCCGTGGTCGCTTCCGATATCGCGGTCCACCGGGAGTTGATTTCCGCTCACGCATTGCTGCTTGATCCGGTGGATGGCAAGGCCTGGAAAAACGCGGTGCTCGATTTGGCCTGGAGACCGGAGGCGCGTAAACAGATAAAAATGCAGACAGCCGGTTTCTCGCAAAGATCCTGGGATGACTTCGCTGCCCAGTGTATGGCCGCGGTTATTGAAGCCTGCCAGAAGTGAACGGGCGGAGCGTATCTAAGACAATAGGCCTTAATCGAAAGTCTGATCTGCTCCGAAATTCCAAAAATTGAGGCGGCTACTGACGAACTCACTATTGGAGAAAGGATCAAACTTGCCTCAAAGGACGTTTGACGCTATCGCTTGCCTCTACACGGCCGAGAATCTCGTCTTCTCCCAGGATCAGAAATATTTTCCAAGCGCCGCGGCTGGTTATTCCCAATCAACTGTGCAGATTGGAAAGCGTCTCGAAATGGCATTCGGAATTCATGGTGCAGGTTTGATGAACATGTCCAATGCGAGCCAGTGACGTCGATGAGCCGTCCTATCGCCTTCCATCTGCTGCGCGGCGTGCTCGGTGCGATGTCCCATACTCCCCGTGGGATAGACCGGATCGATTTTGGCCTCGGGTCCTACCTTTTGGAGAATTGGCCGTCCGACTGTGTCGGGGTCATGCCAACCCCTTGGGGGATCCGTTACTTTTCGCGTGAACGCGTACTTGCCGCTCGCGACAGGCTTGCCGCTATGTGGAAAGAAAAACCCATGCCGGGCGGTGACC
This sequence comes from Rhizobium sp. RAF56, assembly GCF_052113965.1. Classification (NCBI taxonomy): domain Bacteria; kingdom Pseudomonadati; phylum Pseudomonadota; class Alphaproteobacteria; order Hyphomicrobiales; family Rhizobiaceae; genus Rhizobium; species Rhizobium sp. RAF56. Next base: position 29,617 of record NZ_JBFRDU010000039.1, on the reverse strand, counting down.
CCGCCTATTGCAGCCTGCGGCGCGCCCTGGCGAGCGGCGTGCCCGCACCATACCCCCAGGCGCGCAAAGGCGGTTTCATCACGGTTAAGGGGGTCCTCCGCATGCTGCAACTTGTCCTTGGCGATGGGCCGTCCCTCGGCTATCCGGTGAAAACGTTGCCTCCCGAGACGATCTTCCTTGATGCGGGTCATTTCGGGCTGTCGACGCCGCTGTTCCTCAAATGGCTGGAAAACCGGCCCGACATTTCGCCTGTTTTCATGCTGCACGACGCCATACCGCTACAACACGCGGAGCTGGTGGCCCGTGATACGGTTTTGGCGCATGAGCGTTTGATGGATGCGAGCGCTCGCTATGCCAGATGCCTTCTGGTGCCGACTCCTTCGGCAGGTGCAGCGATCGAAGCTACCCTCGTAGCACGCGGTGCGCGGAAAATTCCCATTCATCCGGTAATGCTTCCGATCGACGACATTTTTCGCGAAGCGGTCCCAGCAGCGGACCCGGTGCTCGATTCCCACCCTTATTTCGTCGTGTGCGGCGCGATCGAGCCGCGAAAGAACCATCTGCTTCTTGCGGAAGTCTGGCACCGGCTTGTGGCGCAGATGGGAGAAGCGGCGCCGCGATTGGTGATTGCCGGAGCGCCAGGCTACAACTCTGACAAGATCATGCATCACTTCGCCTGCGACTCCAGGCTTAATCGCCATGTCTTCTTCGTCGCCGGGCTTTCGAGCGCCTTGCTGGCGCGCCTGATGGGCCACGCGCGCGCGCTCCTCATGCCTTCCCTGGCAGAAGGATTTGGCTTGCCGCCGCTGGAAGCCCTGACACTCGGCACTCCCGCCATCCTCTCTGATATTCCGGCGCATCGAGACGCGGCTGGGGCTGCCGGGTACTTTCTACCCGCAAGCGACGCGGATTCCTGGACGAGTACGATCGTCCGGATGAGCCAAGATGGCGCCGACTATGACGATGCAAAAAGGCGTCTTGCTGGTCTGAAGACCCTCAACTGGACGGAATTCGTAACCAACATCCAGGCGGTGCTTGAGACAGTCAATTAGCGCGCGAGCCTTTCACAAAGAAACGCCGCTCTCGACCGCCGGCACGGCGCAGGAACTCGGGTACAATTAATGCGAGTCGTGAAGGCCAGTAGAGCGCGGAAGGAAAGCCGGAAATCCCCCGGTTCTTCTCCATTGCCGTCAGAATGTGTCGGGCGGCCTGGTCCGCGGTCCATTCGTGGGGGCGCGCGCCGATGTGGTGGGGCGCCATGCCCGTCGCGACGAAGCCGGGACAAGACACGACAACACGAATGCCCTCTTCTGCCAAGGCATCGCGCAGCCCGATGCCATAGAACAGGAGGCCGGCCTTGGCGGCGGAATAGGCCGGCGCGTCCGCCAACGGGGCGAATGCTGCAAGCGAGGAAACCAGGACGATCGTTCCTTGCCGACAGGCGCGCATGGCGGGCAGGACCATGTGGACCGCCTCGACTGCGGCAACCAGATTCGTATCGATGACGTGGCGTGCGACATCTACGCTTTCGATCACCTCTCCATGATGGCGCCCGTCAAGTATACCCGCATTGCCAACGAAGAGGTCGATCGGGCCGGCAGTCTCGATATCCTTGATGAACTTTGCCAATCCGGCGCGGTCGGTGATATCCAGCTCGCCAATGACAATATCCGCGCCGACAGCACGGCAGTCGGAAGCCACCGCGTTCAGTCGCTCCCGATTTCGGCCGATCAATACTAGGCGTCGACCCGACGCTGCGAGTTGGCGAGCGAGGGCGGCCCCAATCCCGCTCGACGCGCCGGTTATGACCGCGGTTGCGATGGTATCATGATAGCGCTTCTTTGCCATAAATTGGTATATCCTCACGTCCGTCAAATGTGAGTTTCATGGCGCAAGCCGTCGTCCAGCGCAATCACACCCCTTGTGTTTTTGACGCCGCTTGCGCAATGAGAGATCGAATTCCATGCACTGTGGAGGTCATTTTGGACGGTTATGCGCATAGCGTCAGCAAAACCATGACTTTGCATCGACACCTCATGGCATTTCGCCCGTCTCGTCGATCAGCGCTGATTGGCGGGTACCGACGTCCGTCCGCTAAGGATCGCCTTCATAAGTGCGTACGCCCGTCTCATGGAGACTGCGGCAGTCAAATCTCGCGGCGCCAACCCCGTCATTGTCTCCCGCATGGTTTTGCGCAATAAGTGACTGACAATCACCGGAACTCCACTCCTATCCAGAATGCACAGGCTTCTCTCTCTCTTATCGACATGCATCTTCGACGTAGAGATCAGGCGTGCGGTCGTTCGGCGGCCGGCAAAGGATGCCGTCTGATGTCGATTCAGCGCCGAATCCTATTCCTCCAAGGTCCGACAAGTCTCTTTTGGCGTGAACTCGCCATATCTCTGGAGGAACGTGGGCACAAAACATTCAAGATCCACGTCGCGCTCGGCGACCAGCTTTGGTGGTTCCGGCGAGGCGGCGTTGCCTATCGTGGCCGGTTCTCGCGTTGGCGCGGGTTCCTGGAGGCGTTTGTGGAGCAACACGGCATATCCGACATTCTATTCTATGCGGACCGCCAACCCTATCACGTCATCGCGCAAGACGTTGCAAAGGCAAGGAAAATTAATGCTATAGCCATTGAAAACGGTTATTTGCGGCCAGACTGGATAACGATGGAACGCGCTGGTATGAGCGCCTATTCGCTATTTCCCGACGACCCTGCGGCGATTAGGCAGCGCGCGGAAAATTTGCCTGAGCCCGATCTTGTTCCGCGTTACCGCCACAGCTTCGGCTGGGAGATAACCAATGAGATCCTCCACCATGGTTTCAACTATCTTTACCGTCCTCTGTTTCCATTTTTCCGTTCAGGACGGTACTACGACCTTTTCGCGGAATATCTGATCGGGCTGGCGCATCTTCCCGGAAAAAACCGGCAAAATAGGCGGGCCGAGGCGACGGTCTCAGCGCTCACCAGCAAGCGTTCACCATTTTTCGTAGTCGCCCTCCAGCTGCAGGGAGACAAGCAGATCTTAGACAATTCGCCCTTCGCTCATCTCAGCGAAATGATAGATATGGTTGTTTTGTCATTTGCCAAGAATGCACCACGGGACACACAACTCGTCTTCAAGCAGCACCCGCATGACAATGGTGCGGAGAACTGGAGCCGGCGGGTCCACAGGGCTGCGGCACATTGCGCGATCGCGGATCGAGTCAAATTCGTCGATGGCGGAAGCCTCGACAAGATGCTCGCGGCGGCGAAAGGCTGCACAACCGTCAATTCGACCGTTGGCCTGTTGGCTATCCGCGCCGGCTGCCCCGTCAAGCCCCTCGGTATCGCGATATACGACATGCCTGGACTGACGCACCAAGGGTCGCTCGATTCATTCTGGACACTGCCCGAGCCGATTGACGCTCTGCTTGCGCGCGACTTCAATAAAATGCTGGCGGCTACAATCCAGGTGAAGGGAAGTTTCTACGACCCGAAAGGACGCGAGGCGGCGATCGCAACCATGATTGAGAGAATTGAAGCCGGCCTCCCGATGCTCCCAGGAGCCGCTGGGGTCGAGCCACCCCGGCTCGTGAAAGCTCGGGAGCTGGGCGTGCGCATCCTGGAGAACCGCTGAGAAGCGTTGCGGTTGCACGATCCTCGGGCGCGCAAATTCGACGCTTTGCATGTCAACCAGCCGCGGCCAGAACCCATGCTCATTGACACCGTGAAAATGTATCTGATGTTCCTACTTCCAGAGGGACCGGGGATTACACCGCGGCCTTCTGTGTTGCCGTCAAGAGAGCTTCCGCATATGCCTCCTCGAACCAGGCGATGCGCTGCTCGTGACGACCGAGAAGCTGTTCGCCATCAACTTGATGGGCGTTCGCCTGTAGGCCTTCGCAGATCACGTTATCTTCCTTCATGATCTTGCTGGCAGCGTGCGCGACGATCGGTGGAACGATGCGGTCGAGGAACGGACGCAAAAGCCGGCTGGCAGTCTTTTGCACGACGTCGAAAGCGGTGGGGTAAACCCAACTATGTACCTTTGTGCGGTCGCGAGCCATCGGGCGATAGCGCAACGCCGATGCGTACCAATGGGGCGATCCGAAGATATCGCGTATCTGGTAGAACGAAATGAGAAAATTTGGGAAGATATTCACGATCAGATAGTGGCGGGGATTGTATCGCCCGGCCGCGCAGGCTCGTGCCGTTTCGGCGAAGCTTTCCTTTTCGGCGGTATGGAAGAAGGCGCTGTGGCGGCCGAACCGATGATACTGGACGTTGGCTGACTTGAGATAGCCCGACTTTCCAAAGCTTTTGGGATGGACGGCGACAAGGTGATAGTCATCGAGGCTGATGTGATGCGAAAACTTCCAATGCGCCCGGATCTCCTGACTGAAACGATAGGGCAGGTCGCGGGGCGATGCCAGCTTCTCAATCAAGGCAAAACCGTCGGCCAGAAATTCGCGCAAGGATTCCATCCCGTCGCCACGGAAACGGGCAAAAATCAAATCGCCGCAATGATCGACCTCTAGCTGTTCAAGCCTCCTCCCCATCTCCCGAGGGATGCGGTCGAACATCTCCCTGCACAGGGGGATACCGAGCGCCTGGCCGTCGCGATTGTAGCGCCAGTGGTGGAAGCCGCAGACAATTTGGCCGTTACCTCTCTCCTGCGTCCTCAAGGGATAGAAGCGATGGGCGCATCGATTCTCGAACGCGCGAATGTCACTCTCGAAGCGTTGCACGAATATCGAGCGGCCGCCCAGTGTCGTAGCAAACCAGTCGCCATCTTCGGGGATATCCGATGTGAAGCCGACGAACGCCCAAATCGTGGATAGGCGTTGCTGCTCGAATTTGAACGCGTTCTCGTCGGTGCTCGCGGCAATCCAAAATGGATGCCCAAAGTCGGGTGCCTGTTCCGCAAGCAACGGTTGCCTCCTTGGCTCGGCCGTGTTGACGCCACGGTCGTGATTCGCAAACTGGTTTATTCGTAGGACATCTTGATGCCGACGTCGTTCGAAAATCTCGACGTATTTGGTCCTTCACGCGCGTTCCGAAGTTCAACGGGTTCGCAATCCGCCGCGACATTATGGCCGCGCGGATAGGCGCTGGCCTTCGCGCGTATGCGGAACCCGACCGAATTCATCCAAACATTTGAAACTTCGGTTTCCGACTTAGGCATTGGAATGGTTTTGCGTTTCCTGTCGCTCAAACACGTTTGAAGGTCGGCATGGGTTGCTGTAAGAACGGCGACCAGAGTTTTGGTGGACGTCATTCATTTTGGCGGCGCGCCGGGGTATGTTTGGTCAAACCGAGGCCGGGTACTTCTTGGGCTCCGGCTCAGGCCGCGAACGGTCAGCAAGTGGATTTAATGGATGTATTTCGGTCTTTATGAGCCTGCGCCCGTTATCGAAAATTGCGGAGACGATTTTTTCATAGCAGCCCATCCCCAGCCGCTGCAAGACGCACCGAATATCGTCCAGATCGTTCTCGGCGCCCGCCACAGCCTCATCGGGAACTGGGTGGAAGAATACTATAGTTCCTGTATCGACAGTTTCAAGATTCTGACGCGTCAGGTGGTCTTTGCCAATACGCCCGAGAGCGTGAAATACGTTTTGGCGACACGCCACGACAACTATGAACGCAAAAGCCCGCAAATGCGGCGGGCGCTTGAAGTGTTGCTCGGCGACGGCCTATTCATCAGCGACGGCCAGGTCTGGCAACGCCGACGACCACTGGTTGCCGACATCGTGCATAAGAAGCGACTACCGGAGTTCGCCCCCAGCATGGAGACCGTAACGCTGGCGCTCACCGAACGTTGGCAAGCCTTGCCCGCGGGTCATGAGTTCAACATGATCGCCGAGATGGCTGAGCTGACAGCAGAGATTATTTCTCGCGCAGTATTCGGCCGCAATCTCGGCGCTGCAGCCGCGCGCAAGGTCGTTGATGGGTTCACCCGCTACCAGAAATCGATCGACAGCTTCAATCTGGGCTATTTTCTCGGCGTCGACGATGGATTGCCGGTGCTTCGGGGACCGAAGAGCCGCAATGCCGTCAAGCAAGTGCATTCCGTCGTGGAAGACGTCATTAACGCCCATCTGGAAGGCAAGGGCGACCCCGGTTCGATGGTGGACCTACTTGTCCGCCGCAACCAGCGCAATCCCGAGCTTGGGCTTGATGTCACGGCGCTGCGCAACGAAGCCGCGACCATTTTCATGGCTGGCCATGAGACTACGGCAACCACGCTTACCTGGGTTTGGTACCTTCTTGCAAATGCCCCTTGGGTCGAGCAAGCTGTTCATGACGAACTCGACCGCATCTGCGGCGAACGGCCGGCGACGATGGAGGATCTGCCCCGGCTTGACTTGTGCCAGGCCGTGATCATGGAAGCTTTGCGGCTCTACCCGCCGGTGCCGCTGTTGCCGCGCCAAGCCAAGGAGGCGGACGAGATCTGCGGAGTGCCGGTAGAAAAGGGAGCACTGGTGATGATTGCGCCATGGCTCCTCCATCGCGCCCGGGATCTTTGGGATCGGCCGACGCATTTCCTCCCGGAGCGCTTCCTCGGCGGGGCCAAGCCGGAGCCATATACATTCCTCCCTTTCTCCGCCGGGCCGCGGATTTGTGCCGGTTTGAATTTCGGCCTCAGCGAGGCGGTCCTGTGCCTGGCGATCCTTAGCCAGCGATTCCGCGTGTCGATACGGCCCGGCTACAAGGTTTCGCCGGTGTGCCGACTGACATTGCGGCCGGACGGTGGTCTGCCGGTGACTGTGACGCCGCGGGAGCGTGGGGTGCGCCAATGAGCACGTCCTTGAACCACCTAAAGGACGCATGGGAATACGCCGTCTATTGTCTCCTGCGCCTCGTGCCCGTCGACGCGGCTTCTGCAATCGGCAGCTTTCTCGTTCGAGTGAATGTACGTCGTTCAAGACCCCGGATCATCGAGGGCGCAAAGCGAAACCTGGCTCTTCATCGGCCGCAGTGGACCGAAGCGCAAATCGAATCCGGCGTTTACAACTTTCTGGATAATGTCGGTCGCTTTATGGCCGAATTTGCCACGCTTCATCGGCTTCTCGGTAAGGGGCGGGTCACGGTGGAGGGGGCTGAGCATCTCTTACCCTGCGTCGGCAAGGTACCCATCCTAGCGCTGGCGCTGCACACCGGAAATTGGGAGGTCATGGGGATCGGCCTGCGAAAGATTGGTGTGCGTTTCGCTACATTCTACGAGCCGCCCGAAAGCGCCGTGCAGCGTCGAATCGCGATTACGACACGGGAGGCCCTCGGATTTCAACTTCTGACACCTGACAAAGTAGGGCTTCGCCAAGCGATGGGTCTGCTCACCCAGAAGAAGCCCGTCGCGATCTTTGCCGACGAGGCAAAAGATGGCCGTGCGATGGCGCCGCTTTTCGGACGTCCCCCGCACAAGAAAGGAAATCTTAGTATCGCCGCACGGCTCGCACGACAGTTCGACTGCACCCTGTTTGTTGCGCATATCGAGCGCGTCGAAGGTTGCCGCTTTGTGATGCGCATAGGCAAACCTTGTCGCCTTCCAAATGGGGACGGTCGCACAATTCTGGACGACGTCGCCTATCTCAACGAATTGATTGAGCCCATTGTTCTCGCCAATATCGACTGCTGGTATTTCCTCGACGATTCCATCGATGCGATCGAATGACCGCGACCATCGGCGCGCACTGCTGTGATTTGCGAAAACGCAACATGAGGTTTTTTGTTACCAAGTTTGCACGCTACGCCATCAGCTCGCTTTGAAGCGGAAGGGAGCTCACATGCTCTCAACATAATAGAGTGAAGCAAAATAGGGCTATGGGCACGTATCAGCGCATAATTTCGATGCAAGCGTCGACGACGCCGTCGATCTGTTCGTTCGTATGCGTTTGATTGATGAAAAACCTCAGGCGCGATGATTTTTCTGGCACTCCCGGCGGCAAGATCGGGAATGCGTTGAAGCCAAGCTGTAGCAAGCGCTCCGAGACCCGCAGGGTCTTGAGCGTGTCGCCGATGAGAACCGGAACTATGCCGATGCCCCAGCTCTGACCGAGATTGAGCCCGCCTGCGCGCGCCCTCTCGTAAAAGCGCTTCGACAGTTCCCTCAGACACGCGACGCGTTCCGGTTCGCGCAGCATGATGTCCAACGCGACCGTCGAGGCGACAGCCGCCGATGCCGGCATGCCGACGCTGTAAACGAAGCCCGGCGCATTGTGCTTCAGGATATCGACGATGACCCCGCTTGCCGCCACATAACCGCCGCAACTGACAAGTGACTTGGAAAGCGTGCCGAGCCACATGTCGACCGCTGAGGGGACAACGCCTTGGTGCTCGAATATTCCTCTACCGGTGGCACCGAGCACGCCGAGGCCATGCGCATCGTCCATCATCAGTAGGGCGCCGTAGCGCTGCTTGATGTCGATGAGGCGCGCAAGGTCCGGCCCGTCGCCATCCATCGAGAACAATCCTTCGCTGACGATCAGAACCTGCTCGAAATTGTCCCGTTCATCTTCGAGCAGCCGCTCCAAGGCAGACAGATCGTTATGAGGGAAAAACCGCCGGGCGGCACCGGACAGCTGCGCGCCAACAACGATACAGTTGTGGATGACGGCATCGTGAACGATAAGATCCTTCGGACCCATGAGCGTCGCAAGGGTCGAAACCGCGGCAGCGTGGCCCGACACGTAGGCAATGCAGTCTTCCGACTCATAGACTTTGGCCAGGGACAATTCCAGGTCGCGATGAACGCCGCGCTCTCCAGCACTGATCCGACTTGCAGAAACCGACGTTCCGAGACGGGCGATTGCGTCGTTCACGGCTGCCAGAATTTCCGGATGGCCATTGAGCCCAAGGTAGTCATAGGAAGCGAAGTTGGTGATCGTTTTCCCGGAGATGACGGACGTCGCCCCGGCCTTGGATTCGTGCCGGCGATAATAGGGATCCTTGATCAGCAGCAGCTTCGCAAAATCGCGCTGCATCTTCATTTGTTGATAGAGCGGATGACTTTCGAAGCTGAGATCCCGATGCTTGCGGACATCGACGGCCGGTGAGTTCGAAACGTTGTGAGTTGACTTGCTATGCATCGAATCGAGCAGGCGATCGAACGCCACGTCAGAGATCGGAGCTTCGTAGTTGGATTTCACGATGCTGTTTCCTGGAACAATACGGAATCGAGACGCGACTTAAGTTCATGAGCTTCTTCGGCACTGACAGCTTCCGCTGAATGGGCCTCGATCAAGCGCATTATGCGGGCCTGCACTTTGTCGACCTCGTCCACCCGCGCACCAACGTCAATGCCCAGATGATGAAGAACGATCGCAGCTACGTCGCCAAGGCGGCTGCTGCTGATCCCGACGAGTGGTACCTGCGCCCCTGCCAGCCGTTCGATCCCAAGCTGCAATTCGAGCGCCATGAGAGAGTCCAGCCCGAGTTCGCCCATGGGCCGTGCAGGATCGACTTGGCTTTCGGGCATGCGGAGGATCTGTCCGACCTCGCGCCGCAACATGCGGGTCACGATCTCGAGCGCTTCTTCTGCGGTCTTTCCGGAGACCATGCTTGCTATATCGTCGCCTATTTCTCCGCCCTCTTGCGTTCGGATGAGGTTGAGCCCCGAGAAAGCTGGGCTGTTGATGAGTGCCAGTTTGCCGGCGGCTTCGCTCTGGGCGATGCTGCTATAGAACTGCACCGGATCGACCTTTTCCCCCATGACGAGTAAGCGACCTAACTGCGCGAGCGCCTCGGAAGCCCTTATGCCAACCACGCCTGTGGTCCGGCGAAGACGATCGGCCAAACTCTGGTCACGCGATACAATACCCGCGTCAGAAATGGCTCCCCAGCCGATCGCCAGGGCGGGCTTGCCTGAAGCTCGCCGCTGCCGGACGAAACCTTCGAGGAACGCATTGGCGGCGACATAGGCGCCTTGGCCGGGACTTCCGATCATGGTCGTTGCTGACGAATAAACGACGAAGAAATCAAGCCTGCGGTCGCCAAGCGCGGCATCGAGATTGAGGACGCCCTCGACCTTGGCACCGAGCACCCCACGTAGACGCTCAGGCGTAAGGCTTGAGATGAGTCCGTCGTCAAGAGCGACTGCCGCGTGCACGACCCCGCGGATGGAACCGTATTGGTTCGAGACGTTATCAATGAGCTCACGGACCGCCGTCAAATCACGCACGTCGAGAGCCTCGACGATGACCTTAACGCCCTGATCGCGCAGCAATTGCAGATCGGCAATGCACTCCGGCTCGACCCAACCGCGCCGGGAAGCCAAAACCAGCGTGGTGGCGCCCTTTGCCGCGAGCCAGCGCGCGGTCTTGAAGCCGAAGCCGCTGGTCCCGCCAATCACGAGGTAGACGCCGGCTTCGGCGGTGAAGCTCTGCGCGTCCATATTTTCACGGGCGATTCTTGGCGGGCGAACGATCATCTTGCCAATATGCTCGGCGGACTGCATTGAGCGGAACGCGTTACCGACCTCATAGGCTTCCAAGGCCTGATAGGTGAGAGGCGCAAGTTCGCGGCGCTCGAATGCTTTGGAGATGTCAGCCACGATGCTTTCAACCGTCGCCCTGTCGTGTGCCAACAACTCGTCGAGATCCACTCCTGAATACTGCAAATTCCGTACGAAGGGCCTCAGCTCTAGGAGAGTGTTGTCGAGAAAGTCTCGCTTCCCGAGCTCGATGAAACGGCCAAAGGGCTTGAGTAGCCTCAAGCTTGCATGCATTCCCCTGCCGGCCAGCGAATTGAGGACGACATCGACGCCGCCTATCGTCGAGGCAATGGCGTCCGCAAAGCGCTCTTGCCGGCTGTCGAAAACCAGCTCCGCTCCCGCGCTGCGTCCAAGGCGGCGGCGCATATCGTTCGAAGCAGTACCCAGTACGCGCGCACCGAAGAAGCGAGCAATTTGGATTGCCGCTTGCCCAACGCCACCCGCTGCGCCGTGAATGAGCACGTCCTCGCCTTTCTTTAGGCGGGCGCGCTCGACGAGGGCGTACCAGGCGGTGACGAATGCGACCGGGATCGTGGCCGCTGCTTCGGTGGTGACGCCATCCGGGATCGGGAAGAAATGCCAGACTGGTGCAATCACATGGGACGCAAAGGCATCCTTGGCAAAACCCATCACGGGAGTGCCGACTTTCAATCGGGTGACGCCAGGACCCGCGCGCACGACGACGCCCGAGCACTCGAAACCCAGTGACGCAGCGGTCAGCCCGGCGCCGAGGAGATCATCGTCTAGAATTCCCAGTCCGACTAGCACGTCGCGGAAATTGAGGCCGACGGCCGCCACTTCGATCTCGATCTCGCCTACGGCGAGTTCGCGGCGTTCCGCGATCTCCCACGAGAAGCTATCAACGCGACCGGGATATTCGAAATGGAGAACGCTGCGCGCGCCCTCGGGGAGGGAGCGGGGCCGCAGCAAGCCGCGGCGGACGCGCAACACCGACGCGCCATTGCGGTTCACCTGCCACTCGCGTTCGGACCCTGGCATGGTGACAATCTTTGCGATGACTTCGATGTCAGCGCCGGGCAAGACGTCGATCAGCCTCAGGTCAATACCGGGGAATTCATTGATAGCGACGCGCACGAAACCACGGATGCCGCTTTCCACGCCTGATTTGGCGGGGCAGCTGTTGGACAGGGAGTCGGTAATCACGAAAAGGCGGACCGCTCGTTTCGAAGCTTCTATGCTGACAAGAAGCCCTTTGAGATATTCGATCCGATATGCCAGTTGCTCGCTCGGAGGGCGATCAAGCGCATGGGGCGGCAAAATTAGAGTGGATATCGCCTCGTCGGGAGTAGCCTCCACCCAAGGGCGAAGAACCTTGTCAGGCGCGCTGCCGGTGGCCACCACCTCTATCAATTGGACGAAATCCGCAGCAAGCGATGCAACTTCGCTGTCGACAACGACCGCGATTCGGCTCGCGCCGGCAATGCCCCTGATTATGTTCTCGTCGAATTTCCGCACGCCGGTCCGGCCGAGAATAAGATGTCCCAGACCGTTGTCGGTCAGTGACTCTTCGAGATCCTGCAGGCCGGCCTTGCGCAGGCAACGCACGATGGATTTCTTCGTCGGGATTCGTCCGCGGACGCCACCGTCTGTCCCTCTTTCCAGCCAGGGCTGCCAAAGACCACGTAACATGTGAAGCGCGTTGTCCACGGCCGCCACGGCGACGATCACCGGTGCGGCGGTTTTCAGTAGACTGAGTGCCTGTGAGAGCATCCTTTCGTCGTCAGCCGCGAGCGGCGACGTAGCGAGGCTGATGAGGACGTCGAAAGCGACGGGCATGTCAAGCGCCTCGTCGTTGAGAACCAAGCCGTTAACCAGCGCGTCGGCGCGGAACGCCTGGCGTTGCGCTTCGATAGCCGCAGCGTTTGGAGATGCAAAGGTGACTTCGATGCGCCCAGCGTCGACAAGATCGCTGACGGCGCAGGTTAGGCCGTGTCCAAACGGCTCGATCGCGAGTACCCGAAGAGGCGTGGATGCGGCGTCTGCGAGCTGCCGCAAGGTTCGCGCCACTGCCTCCACTGTCGGACCAATCAATAGGGCGTCGCTTTCGAATCGTTTAAGCATCCATTGCGGCGCCGTCGGGAACTCCCCTTCCCGTACGATTCGCTCGGCATATTCCAAGGCATTGGCGGCGAGGCGGATCTCCATGTTGGCCGATGGAAAGCGCTGCATCAGAGTCGCGAGCAACGCGGCAGGCGAAGGGAACGGGAAAGTGGCATCGTCCGGCTGGCTAGGAATGGAGCCGAACTCGTTCAAAATGTCGTACAGGACCCCAAGATAGGCCTCGGAATTCGCGGCAACCCGGCCGGATGCGATCAATGCCTCGGGCGATACGCTGACACCGTCCTCTGTGAGGTGAGAAACAATGCTGTGGGCGAGTGATACGCAGAAGGCGCGGATAAGGAGCCACGCCGGGGAGATGGGCACATCGACGTTTCGCCGTTCCGCGCGGATAGCATCGAAGGCGGTTGACAGGTCTGGGCGCGCGAGCCCGACCACATCCGTGTGGAACGTCCGGTCGGGAACCGTCGCCTTGGCAAGATAGACTGCCCGCAAGACCACCGCCTCGATCGACGCGACGAGCGTGCCATCTTCGCTGAGCAGCGAAATTGCCACTGTTTTGAAGCGGTCGGTCTCGCTGGTCAAAAGCGTGATCGCGCGGCGGATCGGAATTCCGTGATCCCAAACGCGAACCTTGCGGAACCGAACCGGCATATACGCCTTGGTCTCACCGTCCTTTTGACGGCGTGAGATGAAAAGCCCATGAAGTGCCGCGTCGAAAGAGATGGGATGCAATACGTATTCTTGTACGAAGCTGGCTTCGGCTGCGGGCGGCTTCAGCCGCGAATCCGTCGTCACCTCATCGCGCTCGATCCCCTCTACCAGCCGGAATGCCGCGCCATACTCAAGACCCGCCCTGGCCGCCTCCGCATAGACTTCAGAATATGTATTGCTGATAGTCCGTGCCGGAACGGGAGGTGGGAGTGTTGCGCCTTTCTGGCTGCGCAGCATGCGCAGCGTGCCGCGCGCATGTAGAACCCAATCGCCCTTAGCAGGCGTAAACCGCTTCCGGCTCAAAATTTCCAGGGTTTCAGACTGTTCCGCCCAACGAGTGGAGACCTCGCGGATTTCACCAGGGTGGACGGCCAACGCCTTGAATACGTCGAATTCATAGAGTTCCAGCGGCACATTGCCATAAAGCTCGCGGCCGACTTGAAACGTCATTTCGACCAGCGCGGCCCCAGGCACAACAACGGCGCCGTCGACCAGATGATCCGCGAGATAGGGGACGATCGACGAATCCAGCAAATTGCGCCATTCTGGCGATCCGTCAGACATGCGGTCGCCGAGCAATATGTGGCGCGGGCCCGCGCTGACCATCTTGCCGTAAGCCAGTAGGGCTTCCGAGGTTCCGCCCAGATTGAAATTGTCCCGCTGTAACGGATAGGCTGGAATTGCCAACCTGTTCCGTCGGCGCGGTCCGAAGATCTGTTGCCGATCGAAGGGCAGACCGCTGCTAACGAAACGGGCGATCATTGTCATGATCGGGTCGCCGGTAGCCGGATCCTTGTCCGAGAGGGTCCCGGTTGTCTGGCCTTCGATGCCCAGTGCTCGTAGAGTGTCCTTGATCGCGCCGGCTAGGATCGACTTCGGGCCGATTTCAACGAAGCAATTGATGCCGCTTTTATGGGCGTACGCGATCGCGCCGCGGAATAGAACCGGGTCGCGGACATTGCTCCACCAATAGTCGCCGGCTAGTGCCCTGCCATCGATGCGTTCGCCGACGACTGTGGACACAAAGGGTATCCTTCCGGATCGAGAGGTAATGGCCGAAAGGTCCTTGATAAGAGGGGTGCGAATCGGGTCCAGCACCGAAGAATGGAACGGATACTCGATATCGAGCGTGACCGTCGCAATCTTATGCAGGCGGCAGGCCCTCGAAAATTCGGCGATAACCTCGACTGGACCGGATACGGTGGTAGAGAGCGGGCTGTTGAGCGCGGCGATCTCCACACTCGACATATCGAAGGCGGCCGTCAGTTCCCGAGTCCGCGCTTCGTCCGCGGCCACGACCAGCATCGTCCCTTGGCCACGAACGGCCTCCTGGTGCTGACTTCGGAGATAGATGACGTTGACGGCCGCTTCCCGCGACAGTACGCCGCAAGCCTCCGCAGCGGCTACTTCGCCCACACTGTGACCGAGCACTAGATCGGGCCGTATCCCGAACTGCGATAGAACGGCCACAATCGCCGACTGGATGGCAAAAATCAACGGCTGGCTGACAGAGGTCTGGGCCAATCGGTCAGCCTCCAGCCCGTCGTGCAACGTGGCGGCAATAGACCATCCCGAAAGGGGCTCGAAGAACTGGTCGATGTCGGCAATTTCGGCACGGAAAAGTGCCGAAGCCTTATAGGCTGCCTGTCCCATTTCCTTGAACTGGCAGCCGTTGCCGCTAAAGACAAACCCGACGCGATTGCGTTCCCACGACGCCGACGTGACGATCCCGGTCGGTAGGGGTTTGTTCTGTTCGAAGGCATGCAGGGCCGGCAACACTGCGGCAGGTTCGGCCAGCGGCACGGCCAGTCGGTGTGGCAAGATATCCCGGCAATGGCCAAGCGCCGCGGCGAGTTCCGCCGCTTTGGCACCTTTGGCCAGCATCTCGCTCACCTGACGCACGCGCGCCTGCAGCGCCTCCCCCGTCGCAGCCGAAACCAGCATGAGCTGCGCGTTGTTCTGCTGCGGGGCGCCGGGGAACGCAACGATGTCCGCGACAGGGTCGCCTTCTGCGATAACCACGTGGGCGTTGGTTCCGCCAAAGCCATAGTTGCAGACGCCGGCGATGAGGCCCCGCCTCGCATCAAGGGCGACGGCCTCTTTGGCAACACGCAAATTGAGGTCGTCGAACGGGATCGACTCGTTCAAGTCTTCGCTGAAGAGAGATCTAGGAAGAAGGCGGTGCTGTAGGGCGAGGCTCGATTTCAACAACCCCACCAAGCCGGATACGCATTCGAGGTGACCGACGTTCGACTTGGCGGAGCCTATCATTAGCGGGCTTGCGCGGTACTGACCGAGCCCTTCCCCGATCGCGGCCGCCTCGATGGGGTCGCCAACCTTAGTGCCCGTTCCGTGCGCTTCGACAAAAGCAAGCTTCTCGGGGTTGAGGCCTAGATCGGCATAGAGCGTTTCGATCAATTGCCTCTGCCCGTTGAAAGAGGGCAGCGAAATGCCAGGAGTCCTGCCATCGGAATTCACGGCCGAGCCGAGGACAACGCTGCGCACGTGTTCGCCGTTTGCGCGAGCATCCGTCAGCCTGCGAAGCAGGATGACTACTGCGCCTTCTGAACGAACGTAGCCGTCGGCCTGGTTGGAAAAAGGCCGTGAAAGGCCTGTCGGCGATAGCATCCGGGCCTGAGAAAAGCCGATGAAAGGCGCTGGCGAGAGAAGAAGATTCGCCCCGGCGACAAGGGCGAGGTCGACACGCTTCTCGCTCAGTGCTGCCATCGCCTCGTTGAGCGCTACGAATGAAGAGGAACACGCAGAATCGACAGTGAAGCTTGCGCCACGAAAATCGAAGGCGTGCGAAATACGGTTTGAAAGGATCGAAAGGGAATTGCCAGTCATATAGTGGCTTCCCATGACGGCTGGGTCATGGGAAGCGCCGCTCTGGTAGTCGACGGTCGAGGCGCCCACATAGACACCGACATTCTGACCGGAAAGCGACGAGGGCGGAATATCGGCATCCTCGAAGGCGCTCCAGGCGACTTCGAGCAGCAGCCGTTGCTGGGGATCCATCTGACGTGCTTCACGCGGCGATATGCCGAAAAGGGCCGGGTCGAAGGCGAAGGGATCCTCTAAATAGCCGCCGGCAAAGCTATAGGCGAAACCTGGCTCTGGCGATCCCGGACGCAGGAAGCGACTGATGCTCCAACGGCCCGTCGGCGCGGTCGCAATGGTGTTCTGACCGGATTTCAGTACATCCCAAAATGCGTTGAGATTCGCCACGCCCGGCAAACGGGCTCCGGCCCCAATGATCGCAATTTCAGCAATGACTGATTTAGCAGCAGTTTTCACTATATAATATTCCTCGAAATACCTCAAACTTTGAAACAGGACTATGCAAATCCCCTCAGCATCTCGTCATGCTATTAAAGATTAATTTTTTGCAAGGGGTATGGCTGCAATTACCCACAAAATTATAAAAAAAGACAAAAACCATTCGAACGCCTGTACTTGATACATAAAACTCGTTGGGCGCACGCCAGCAGCAGGTAGTTTCTACCGTCATTACCCCGGATCGTTTTGTGATGAACTTGTCGCCAGTGTCCTCGACATCCACGACGATGACCTCGATTCCGCGCGGCCGCACGTAGCGGAGCGTGTCGTCATCAATCGTCCATGCTGCAACACGCTTGCGTAACGCGTCAGAAATGTTTTTCTCGTTTCCGCGAGTCAGCTCTGGCATCTTGCGGAAGGCACAGTAGACTTCACGGCCGTCCGCCAAAACGTGAATGCCGCCATCTCGACGGCGACCGCTCTTCACGATCTCCTTGGCGAACTTGGGTCGGCGGGGTTGGGCTCGCACCATCATCTTGGTAGTTCTCCATTGTAGTTCCTTACTTGTAGAAACTCGAGATTGGGGATGCGTGCTGGTAGTGAACAGCCAGTCATTCGTTTGAACTATGCCGGGCTCGCGTAGCCAAGCGCGCCTACCATCGCAGCCTTCTCCCCCGACATGGCGCACGACTGGTTTTTGCGTTGGTCCGCGGACCACGCTCAAGTGTCGCTCTGAATGGAACCGTGAGTGCTACGCCGGCGCCTCTGGAGGCTGTGCGAACAAGAAGTGCCACCGCCCCGTGGCGGGGGTTGTGGCACAAGATCCAATTGGTGCCTGCTTATTGTTGGCGGGTATATCAAGTTTGGAGGCACGCGGCTTGCTCTGCGCAGCCAAAGATTTGCGCTAAGCTGCCACTAGCCACATAGTGCCATGTCGCTCGATCAGCTAGGTATTATGGCCAATTCACGTAAATCGGGAACGGCGCCCCATATGCTCGACAGCACCTTTCAAAAGCTTGCTGCCGCGCCGACGGCCATGGGGTTGGCTTCTCGCCTGGCGCTTTCCCTGATCAAATAGGAAAACATCGATCCGCTGCCGCTCCTTCAACGAACCCGCGCAAGCTGCGCTCGATGAGCGAAAGCGTATCAGTACTGCATCAGAGTTAGGCTGCCTCGGTGAAGCGTCACGCTCGCTCAACGACGAGTGGCTCGGTCTCACTCTGGTGAAGCAGGTCGCTGCGAGAAGATGGAATGCGCCTACTACGTCGCAGCATGCTCGTCGCATCTGTTCAGTGACGCTCTTCGCCGCATCGTGCGATATTGTCAGGTCAATCAGCCTACCACCGCACCTTCAGAACGATCATGCAGGGCCGGGGCTCGCCAAGCGCGCTGGTGGCGGCATCGTCCGGTATGCAATGAGAGCTCTTGTCCCTAATGCTATTGAAGACGCTTGCGTCCGAACTTCATCGCTTCACCGGAGGTATTTTCGATTTGCTGTGGCATTCTAGTATCTACCTTTAACGGATTCGCGGTGCCTCCGCGACAAACCAAGTCCATACGTGAACTTCAACTTGCCGCTCCGTGTGCGCCAATGCTGGAAATTGACACAGCGGTGCGTCTCGCCGCGTCGGTACCTGTCGAAGAGCCAAGTGAACATGCCAGGGGTGTAAAAGCTGTCGATGGAGGTAATGAACTTGTCGCCACTTTCCTCGACATCCACGGCGATGATTTCGATGCCGCGCAGCCGCACGTAGCGGAGCGTGTCGTCATCAATCGCCCATGCTGCTACGCGCTTGTGTAACGCGTCAGAAATGCATTTCTCGTTTCCGCGAGAAATCTATGCTTGCCTGCGATAGGCACAGTAGACTTCGCGGCCGTCGGCCAACACGTAAATGCCGCCGTCTCGACAGCGACCCCTCTTCACGATCTCCTTGGCGAACTTGGGTCGGCGGGGTTGGGCTCGCACCATCATCATGGTAGTTCTCCATTATAGTTCCTTACCTATAGCAACTCGAGATTGGGGATGCGCTGTAACGGCCAATAAAATTCGTAAGCGATGCGAATTTATCGATCGAAAGTTGATGTCCTAGACGTCCAGTAGGATTTTGACGTATCCACAACCGTCGCGACGAAGCGCTGGGTACATTTCTCGTGTCGAGCAGGTCATCCTTAGCCCGATCACTATGGATAAGACTCTGGCAACTGCGGTTGAGATCTCACTCGCAACCAGTCCGTAGTTCCGCGCCCAGCTGGGGTGATATTAGAGCCACGGCGGGAACCAACTCCAGTGCCCACATGTCCTGTTTCCGCCGTCAGCTTCGGCCATGAGGGCGAGAAGCGGGTAATCCACTTGTTCTGTCGGGAGCACCACAACCTCGATTACGTGCCGAGGGTATCGGGCCGTGCGTTACTACCGCCTTGTCTGCTACCTCCGCCAGTTCCAGGTCTGCTCGAAGGCCAAACGCCTCATAGACGACGAGGAGTTCGTCGTGTGGATCTACGGCGAGGACCGGATCCTGTTCTGCTACGTCGGCCAGGAGGACGCTGTCTATCCGCTGCCAGCGCCGGAGCAGACGAACTTCCAAGGCGATCGCTTCACCTTTGCCATCGACGAGATCGACCCCGCAGGCGAGGCTGAGAAGGTCGGTGGCGCCAACAACATCTACGCCGCCCAGGCTGCCTACCAGGAATACCTGCATCACCTCAATCCGAGGTCGGTCCTGCAGCTCCGGCATCGCGGCCGGGTCATCAGAGAGCAGAACGCCCTCGGTGACGGCCAGGAGTGGATCCTCAGCAAGAGAGGCAGGGATTGATTACTAGCGCGCGCGCCCCAGTTACCCCTCACGTAAGGGAAACTGCCATGATCCTGTCTCCGATGCTGCCCCAGCCCTATATCGACCGTCAAATCGACTGCGAGATGGCGATCGCGATGGATGTCCACATCCTCATTGACCTGGCCGTCAAAGCGGGCTGGAAGCGCAAAGAGGCAATAGCTGCCGTCGCCAGCGTCATGCTCAACGTAATGGCTGTTGAGACCGAGAACGAAGAGACCAGCTTCAGCGTGGCCACGGCGCTAGGCAAGGTTTTGCATTAGCCTTTTTGGCGGCTTCCGACGATCCCCTTCCCATGCTAGGCACGCGTCGACGAGCCCGGTCGTCCTGGAGCGGTGACCCCGACTTTACCCCTCCTCAGTCAAACGCTCACACCGGCTCACGTGGACACACCTATAAGGGCGAGTTTTTAGCATGCAGCTCGCCCTTCTCTTTCCGAACGAGCATTAAGGTTCGCGTCAGCCTCCGGCGCTAGCGTTCCCCGCATTAGGAATGCCCTAATAGGCGCGACCGGGCGCTTGTTGAGAGGAGTGTGACTCTCTCCTCTCTTCTTGTCACGTCACACCGGATCTTGAGGACGCACCTTAGGCGAGCTTCTCCTCAGCTCGCCCTTTTCTTTTAGCGACGGGCAAGGTCGCCCACTAAGGCTTTCCGACAGCTTCTTGCGCTAGCCATGCCTATGTTAGGTTGTAATGGGCGAGGCCGGGCGCCTAGAGAGGAAGATCTGCCCGAACGTCCTCTCTTCCGCTTTCTCCCGTCACAACCGGATCGGTGGCGCACCTATAGAGCGGGCCTGTCCCCGGCTCGCTCTCCTTTTCGACCCAAGAGGGCGGAGCATTCGAGGCCATGGCAGCGATCGCCAACCTGGCCCTCAACCGGTGTTCTCCGACGAGGAGAACGAGCAGACGAGCCTCGGCGTGGCCGTCGTGCAGCGCCAGGTCGAGCACTAGCCGAAAGAGGTAGGTGCTGGAGTTGAACGTTAGCCCCGCTCCGCCGTTACCATCGGGATAGCTTCCTATTTGTTGAGAGTATGGCTATTGGGCGAGACCGGTCGTCCGATCGAGAAGTCGCACGTCACACACCGGTGCTGTGGACGCACCTAAAGAGCGAGCCCGTCACCCGCGGCTCGCCCTTCTCTTTAAGGTTCGCGTCAGGTCTCTGTGCCAGCCTGCGCATGTTTGCAACGCCATGGAGCGCCACCGAACACTCTTGGTGCACCCACCTAGAAGAGCGGGCTCGGTCCCCCTCGGCTCGCTCTTTCTTTCCCCACCCTCGGAACCAATGACAGAACGGCCGGTTGTCGTAGTGGGCCGCGGGCTGGACCAACCTCCGCCAAAACATCATCGCACCCCAATTTGCGAGATGTTCGCGGCCCACCTCGGCTCCACTAAAGATTGCGCCAGGAAGGCTGCAGGCCGGATGTCAATGACAAATACACGCCTACGAAAACCATGAAGACGAGAACGGTGTATACGGCGACCTTATGCCATTTGGCTTTGAGAAGGTTGACCCCCGAGACACGCCTCGCAAGCCACACAACCAGCACCCATAGCGGAAGCACCAGGAAAATAACCCCTAAAGCGATGCCGCTCAGCCAATCCTGGAAGCTCATTCCCGCTCTCCAATAAGCTGCACACCAATGTTTACGTCTCAACCTAAAGGACGTTGCGGATGTAAACATAGGCGCCCGAAAAGGCCCATTTCCGGCCAGGCCATGTTGACGTCAGGCCACCAGAGGTAAACAAAAACGTTGCCTACAACCTCATTTTCAGGCCCAAACATAACCAATAGTTTCCATGTTGTTTACCTAAAACCCCTGAAATCGGGTTTTTGCCCAAAAGCGTCAACATACGACAACATACGAGACGACAGCTTCCCTCATCGTTCAGTGACACAGAGAGACTCACACACGCGATCCTGCGCTCTCTGACGATAAGAGCAGCATCACCGACACCCTCGCTCTCACAGCGCTCTCTAGAGAAAACAGGTAAACGTCGACCGGGCAAAGGAGTAAGCGTATCCACGCTCATCCGGAAATCACTAAGACGACCGAGACGCTCAGCTACCTCCAACAAAGAGAGAATAGAACAGACCTATAAAGGACAGCTGTTCACCACCGGGACAGTGAGAGCGAACCCATAGAGAGCGCTTAGGTGTGGGTGAATGCGTAGAGAACGAATAGCGGTAAAAGGTGAGGAAGGAGGGATGCGGCCGCGCCGCGGTTATCCTCACTTCTCCACGGTTGCCCATGGCCTCCCTTGGCAATCCGTCCCGATCCTCGGCAATGCGTCCCGCAAACACCTTCTTTACAACCAACTAACCCTGCGTCAGACATTGCTCATCAGTTTAGACGCGACCGGGCGTCCAGCGCGGGGTTGTCGCTTTCCCCTAGCTGAGTTGCTGACAACGCCCTGACCGGATCTCGAGGCGTCACCTTAAAAGGACGAGTTCGATTCGCCGGCTCGTCCTTTCTTTTTCACCAGGCAACGGGGAATGGCTAGCTCCGCATGTAGGGGTAAAGGGGCAGAGGGGCACCCAAGGAGGCAGAGGCGCGGAAACGTTCCGGAGGAACGGAGCGCCTTAGCACCCATGGGTCGCAGGAGCGCCCTCTTGTCCGGAGGATCTCCTTTTATCCGGAGGAGAGGACGTCTATCCGGAAGAGATTCCCCTTCCCATAAAAGTCCGCGTTCTCTCTATTATTTACTACTTACCTATTACCTATGTAGATATTAATAATAAGAGAGAGTGAGGACGGGAATTCCATCTCGTTTCTGGTATTATTCACATGCTCCGGAATGGAGTCCGCGCCGAACACTGTACCTAGGTTTTCCAACGGTCGGTTCGCCGTCGCCGATCCCGAGTTGCAGTCCATCGCCGCGTAGATGCCGCGATCCACATGTGAAAACCCTACCGATTGTTTGGAGTTTTCACTCTCCGGAAGATCGTAAGCGATGTAGGAGATTTTTACAGCTGTTAAGCGACCACGCTTTTCCACGCTCTGGCAATATTCCTTCCGCGTTCAGGTGATGCATTAGCAGCGACGGCGTGAGGGTTTGCCGCGGATTAAGCGTGGTCCCAAATGCATCCACGACCGGACGCAATTGCTCTGCCCGTCGCTCTGCCTTTGTCTTATTTGCTGAAGCGCCCTTCAATGCATTGCGGATGTCCGGCGCTTGCCCTTTCGGGGCGGCGCCGGGAGGCCATGACACCGACGTAGCGAATTTGCGTGAAAACGCGTCCCGGACTAAAGCGAGGCGTTCCGGTGCTCCGAACTGCTTCCACGTCTTTCCGCTTAAGCAATCGAGCACATCGATATCCAAATTGTCCAGATCCTCCACCGCCGAGGTGACATTCGCAGCAGGGGTCCTTCGCAGGAGCTGCCAAACATCGGCAACCCATACCCCAGTTCCGGCGTCTCGAGCTTGGGCAACTGCTCGTTTGAAGGTGAGGTTTCGGGTAAAGGTTGCGGCTCGATATGTTGTTATTGCTAGCAACCTGTCCGGCGGCTCCAAGCCCATGTTGCGAGCATATCTATACATGATCGCAGACTGCGTTCGTAAAACGCTGATCCGGCTCAGCTCATCATCAGACGTTGGCATCCTCGGCACGTACGCGAACAGAAACGCGACTGATTTTGGATTATTCATTTCGACTCCTGAAGGCCGGCGGTTATCTGGCCTTAGCGCCCCGGTAAGCTTCAGATCAACCGGTTTCAGAAATATGCAGGGTAGCTCGCGACGGATTGCGTAAAGCCCTTCGACAACTCAGCCCATCAGTCAGGGAGACTCTCCGGCACGCTTGATACGTCGACTGCGCTAACCAGCGCGCCAAAAGCGCGGAGCCAGCCGGTGAGCTCCGATGAGTCAAGAAACGTGCATTGGACGTAAGCTGTAAGACTTCCGACCGCTTGGCGCGACTGATATGGGATTGGAAGGGGCTTGCCCTCAGCTGTTCGAGTTCAAAGGCGCCAGTCTTTAAGATGGATGGCTCAGCTTCTGGAAGCCGTTCATGGGTCGAAGCCAGTTGGCGAGCTGAGGTCCGGCACCTCCCAGTGTACCCCACCCGTCTTCGCTCTCCATCTACGCAAGAAACGTCGCCTGGACCCCGAATGGCAAGCCCCAGACGCGGATCCGGAATTCAGGCCCGTCATTCCTTACTGTCGAGGAATTGGGGAATGGCTCGCTCCTTGTATTGAGGTATCCCCACAGAGAGATGCCTTGGGAGCGAAGTCCTAGGTTGGGAATGGAGCTCCGTTGGGGATGCCTTCTGTGCTCACGGATATCCCCGATACTATCCTCCCATATCGCTCTCCCCTGCCCTGGATGGACGTACTTAAGATCCGATGCGATCTAGCAGAAGGATGGATCAGTTGGGAATAACCGATAAGAGCGATCACCTTCGCTGTTATGATGTGGGCGCTCCTGTCTGGAGGGAGCTGCCGCCGCCGCGTGCGTTCCACCGCTTCGTAAAAGACTCAGGCTAGCGTTTCTTTTCATTTCGAGTTCCCAGCGCCATTCGCAATCGAGAAGCGAGTCCACAGCTCTACATAGCCGTGGAGCACTTTCAGCTTCCCGGTTAACTAACCCTCGCGCTCGTAGGATTTAAATATATGCGATGCGAAGATGCATAAATAACTTCTATAGAATCAATTAACAATAAACAGAATCAAATAAATACGTACAGAAAGAATAAGTAATAAGTTACTTAGAATTGTAAGTACAATTAAGAAAGTCATGTTTGACAATTGACGAATAATCAGTTAGAAGCTCAAATCAATGTAAGTATTAGTATGTGGAGTGTGCAACGACGCTCCTTCTCGGTGGGTGGCCGGAGTCTCGAAATTGGCCGTGGTCAAACAGGAGAAATCGTTCGCGAGGCGCTGTTTCCGGACCGAAAACTTCGAAACCATTCGAGGGGGCCGATATGCCAGTCATCGCAGTGTCAAATCTGAAAGGCGGAGCCGGGAAGTCGACAACGACGCTGGTTCTCGCAACAACGCTGGCGGCCCAAGGCGCGAGCGTTGCCGTCCTTGATTGTGATCCCAATCGTCTGATCCAATCCTGGAGGAAAGGGAGTTCCAAGAACCCCGTCATCATCGACGGGGAGATCAACGAGAACAACATTAGCCGGAAGCTAGATGACTATCGCAAGCAGGCGCAGTTCGTGTTCGTGGACATTGAACACACTGCCACGCGCCTGATATCGCCCGCACTGGCGCGCGCTCGAATGGTCATCATTCCGATGCAGGCAAGCCCGATTGATGCCGAGCTCGCCGCCAAGACAATCAACCTGATCGAGGAAGAGGGGCAAGTTCTCGAAAAGGCGATCCCTTACCAGATCCTGTTCAATCGCAAGCCGCTGACGATCGCGACGAAACTCGAAAAAGCGATCGTAAACCAACTGCAGGAGGGCGACGTTCCGACCTTCCGAACCCATCTCAACGAGCGCGCCGCCTTCAAATCGCTGTTCTATCACCAGCTCGACCTAATCGAGCTCAGTCCGAATGTAGTGAATGGCCTTCCAGCAGCGCGTGAAAACGCGCTCCGCCTGGCCGAAGAGCTGGTAGACCTCATCGTCTCCAAGGGGGCACATGACAGCTAGAAATCTCGGGTTCAGCAAGAAGCTTAATTTGATCCGGCCGGACGCTCAGGATCCGCCGAAAATATTCGACCAAAAAACTGAGAACGACGAGGGTCGCAGTCTTCGAAGAGTTGAAACGGTGGATAAGATTGGACCCCGCAAAGAGACCGGGCCGTTTGCCAGCCTCTATCTCCTGCTGCCACTCACGAGCTACAACCGCTTTGCCTCTTGGGCGATAGAGAACCAGCTGAATTATTGCGAGGCTCTCGAGGACCTGTTGGATAGGGCGAACGTGGAATGACGCGTCCTCGTTCACTGCGTGAGCGCGAGTGATGCTGCGCACGGTCGTCGAAGATCTATTTCGTCAATTTCGAGCTCAACCACGGAGAAAGCTACACTGTCACAGTTGGATTTGCAGATCTGGCACATATTGAATCTGGCACATATTGAAAAAGGCCCTTTTTAGGGGTCTCTCAGATCGAGGGCTCTTAATCGGTAAGGATGAGGCGTCTTTAATTGTGCGCTTTGTGCTGGAGCAGATCGAAAAAAGCGGGTTGCGGGTTGTACCATTGGAGCCAACGGGTGAAATGCAGCTGGCAATTAAGCACGCGCTCGATAAAGGGAAGCGGATGTCCATACGGTGGGTAGGGCAGCGCAGGAAACAAAGATGGCGTTACAGGGCTGCAATCGAAGCCGCCCCTAATTGGCGAAAAGGCTACGAAGACGGCATGAAATCGAGCGGCGGGAAACCATATGATCCATCCGCGCCATAGATCACAGGACTGTCGCTCGCTATATAGATAAGGATGCGGCGCTGAGCGCCGCATCCGGTTAGTCGTTTACATAAAGCCCGGGATCAGGTCTGCCAAAGTCCGGCGAATTATGTTCACCTCCTCCATCCGGTCAACATTGTCCATCATTTCGAGCTCAAAACGCAGCCGATCGATCACAGCGATCGCTGCATTGCAACTGCCACGTAGCTCCTTCTCTTCGACGCTCATTGCGTCCCAATCGTCGTAGTCGTAAAGAATTGCGCCATTGCCGTTGCGATCGATGCCATGACCCTGACTATCGCAGTGGGGATAGTGCGAAGCCACATCACGGAAGAAGGCAGCGCTTTTCGGATCTAAATTGTCGTTTTCCCGGGCAAACATTTCGAAAACGTTCCGCATCGGCATCAAAATACCGTCGCAACCACCGATCTTCTTCTTAATCTCCCCCGGATACGGAAAGTAAAAGCAAGTTCCAGTCCCGTATGGTGTGAGGATATTTTCGCTGTTCATCTCTAGTCCTTCCAACGGAGCGGCGGAATGCCGCCCGGTTTGGAAAGCAGAGCGACCATCGAACTGAAAAGTCCCGTGGACGCAGTTGGAAGGTAAAGCGAGCATCAAGGTATCTCCGATTTCGTCTTGGATCATTTATAGCGGTCGGATCGTCAGGTAGCGAGGAAACCTCCCGTCGCGCGAAACGCAATTTTTAATAGAGGGCGTCGTCGCGTTCCGCTGACAGGCTGGCCCTTTAAGGGCGATAAAGTCCGCTGAACTCTGCCGGCGGACTTATCACACCTAGTTGCTACGCTTCAGGGGCCTCACACATCACATTTGAGAGGATGCGCTGCAGCTCGAGCTTCGTTGCCTTCTGAAGACCGAGCCAAGCCAGCTGCGTACGAACTGAGGGAGGTGCCATATCGTCATCAGTCGCAGGGTCGTCTTCAACGAGCATACCGCAGCTAGTGGCCGCATTCCTATCAACGTAACGCTCGCTGGCAGCCCTTACCATCTCGAGAAGTGCAGGGTTCAACGTCATTATGCCGCCTCCATCACGTCGGGAATTTCGTCACTAGCTTCTTCAAACTGCTCAAATGCAACATCAGACGAAACTACGGCGCTTTCTACGGTGTCGCCTACCGCACAAAGCCAAATTCCTACGAGCAGATCAGTCAGTGCCTCCTGTATCTTGAATAAGAGTACTTCCAGGTAGCTCTTCGACAATTCGAGCCAACTGACGGTTTCCTCAATGAGTTCACAATCAGCGGCGTCCAAGCGACTTCCTTCAAGAAGGAAGTCGCATGCTTCCGTTGCCACAAGGGAGATTTCGTCAATAGAACCCTCGAGAAATTCAAGCTGGTTCAAGCGCTCCCGAATGTGGTAGCGAAGAGCCGCGGTCAACCGACCATGTGCAACAAGATCAACAAACTCTCCCTTCACCGGGAGCAAGAGCTTCCCAACGGAGGCCCTACGCAATTCAAAATGGCCCCGGCGCTCCTCAATGCGGATGCGAAGAGCGGAGTTCAACCGACCTCCTTCCAGCTCCCGTGCAGTGCACGTTGCTGCAGGTCCCGCGATCATGTTATTTACGGTTGTCATAACAATGCCTTTCAGGCTCAGATGTTTTGATATTGCGGGACGGCCAAAGCAGTTTTCCAGGCTTCCTTTGGCCGTTCCCATTTCGTCGGCTATTCGCCCGTTACCCTCCACTGTGGGAGGTTCCACTTGACCTGCTTGTTATCGAGCTGGTCGAGCATCTTCTGAAGTCGCACCAAATCTCCCATGGCCTTTCTTCTGAGGCCGGGGTCGGACAGGTCTAGTGCTTCGATCTCACCAATACGTGCTTTGATCTCGGACGCCTTGTACTCCGCGATCATTCGTGCGAGCTCCTGGGCCGCTAGTTGTAAGCCATTCATGATCACTTCGGCCTTGCCGAGCGACCGCTTATAACCGGCAAAGCCATAGTAGCCTTCACCATTGCCAAGCCCGAGCTCAACCTCGCCCGAAAACGAGGCAGGATCGCTATCGTCCCTGATTTGCGGCAACGGTAGCCCCATGTAGTCAAAGTAGCGTTCTAGGTCTGTGAAGTCGGTATCGTGCGGCTCATAGGACTCGAAAAACGGGCGCTGGAAGACGTCATCTAGAAGCGTTCGATCCTTATCTTGCTCAGCCTGTTTCTGGCGCTGGCGGTAGCGCTTTGCCTTTTCTGCGTCTGAGAGCGCCATTTGTATTCCTCGTTTTGGTGTCGGTAACGGTTTACCGTCACCACAATTGGATTGCAAGCATTTTTTTTCGCTCTCGATGATATGTGCCCTTCTTGCAACACTGACGTGCCATGAGGATCGAGCCGGGCCCTCGGAGCTCCCGTGAGCTAACCAACGGAAACGAATCTGCTAGCCCAGATTTTAAGATGAATCTCGTTACCTCGAAGAACGGCTAACAAACCGCAATGGCCCACCGCAACGTGGTTACGATGTACAGAAACTCTCAAGGTAACGACCCGGTCGAACTGCAATACGTCGAAACGACTCTCAGGGGCACAGACTCGATTTAGGGGCCGGACACTGCTGACTCCTCAGATCGCGCTCAATGATTATAGGTGCCGCGCTGTGGTCGATTGGCTGGATGTCGAACTCACCCTTGGCTCGCCGACCCAATTTCAATGGATAAATCGGAATGTTAAAGAGGTTGTCGGCCGAAGAGGATGGATCGAACCCCTAGACCCCGGCGCCGGCGGTAGAGCAACCGATTTTCGAATGCGCCTTCAGGAGCCGAATTTTCGGGAAGCTAAGGAGATCGTTGAAAGAGTAGCAAACCGATGGGGGCTGTCACGATCGCCCTCAATTGCCGGATTGGAACTTAGTATCGACTTTTATCCAAAAGAGCCGAGCGGAAAAAGCCGTGCGTTGATGCACGGGGTACTGACGCGGCATTTCCTACCTCCGCCCGGGGCCCTCGTCACAGATCATGATTGGCCAGGCTTCTTCCCCGGCCCTCATGATCGGCGGAACTTCATAGTCGGTCGCAATATGTCCGACGATTCTCTCGATCTATGGCGCCGTTTACAGCCAGCGACAGATCTCCAACCATTTTATGATTCAACACTATACGTCGGCCGGGAGAACCACGAACTGGCTTCTTGGCGCATCCAGAACAAGGTCGTCGACCAACAGAAAGTGTCTGCCGGAACCACAAGAGTTCTCGAGGAGGATGAGAAGAGAATCCGCATCGAAGTAACGCTTGGGAGGACTGGTTGCCGGTCCGTTGGCTTGGACAGGTTCGACGTGCTGCGAGACTTTCGTTTCATGCACCTTCAGAAGTTCTTTCGATTTATGCTGCCAACGTTTGGACTATCCGAGAGAGCGTCGTTGGCGCGACCGGCGATCCGCGAGCGTATGGTCGAATATTCGAAGCACCGGTTTTTCGCTGCCGGCGTCTTGGGGCTGCAAATCATGGAAGCCGCAAGAGAAGAACTTCGGCGAGACAATCTTCCGAACATCAAACGTCAGCATCGACTTATGGGAACAAGGATGCCCTCCGGCTATCGTGCAGGCACGGGTGCTGCGGGAACGTTGCTCGCCTTTGACCACCTGAACAAGGCGGTGGAGCAGGCGCTGAGGCATCTGCAGGAGAGGGTGTGGAGGGAGATGAAGGACTGATAGGTAGATGTGGGAGGGTGAAGCAAGTTATTAGGTCCATATTGACCCTCCATCGCGGGCACTCGGTGCCTTAGAGCCTGACTCGAAAAGAACTCAATAAACATGGTACCTTGCGATCCTCCGCGTGAGAATGCGGATATGGGCAATAAGCATCCAGGCTTCAGCGGAAGCGATTGATTTTTCCCAATCCTTGGCCAGTCGCCTGCATCGGCCAAGCCAGGCGAATGTAC
>NZ_JBFRDU010000038.1:0-45789 GCF_052113965.1 Rhizobium sp. RAF56 | reverse complement strand
CGCCCTGATGAGTTGTTTAGCGCCGCATTTGGGTTTGAGCAAATCCCGCCTTGAGACGCTTGCGGTCTTCCTGATGGCGCTGATCCATGGCCGCACGGTGAACCTGACGCATGCGGCCAGCCAGTTTCACGGAACGGCTCGGCATGCCTCGAACTACCGCCGCCTGCAGCGCTTCTTTCAGTATGTGCGTCTGGACCAGGGTGTCATCGCCCTGATCGTCGTGCGCATGCTGAACCTGTCGCGCCCGAAATGCCTGGCGCTGAGACGGATCTCTGGGGTCGACCTTCTCAAAACGAAAGCGCATAGGATCGCCGTCTACACCGTTCTCGTCTTCATGGTTTTCGCAGGCGTGTATCTGTCTTTGACATCCAGCCTGCAGCCGTCGTGGCGTAACCTTTAGTGCTCGACTGCAAAAAGTGGGGCGAGCCGCGGGTGGCAAACTCGCCCTTATAGGTGCGTCCACAGATCCGGTGTGTGACGTGGGAATCGAGGGGGGCTAGTTTCTGACGTCCGGTCTCGTCCACTCAAATTTACCGAGGCTATGGTGAAGGAAAAATTATAAGGTGAGCCAATTTGGGCGACCTAGAGCTACCTCTTTGGCCGTAGAATACCTGTTTTCTACGCCTTTTGCTCTATAGGCAAAGAGAAGGCGAGCCGCGGGTGCTTAGCCGAGATGAAAAAGACCTCACCGGAGCGAGCGGTGAGGCCTATTGAGGTCAATATAACAGCGAGCCGTGACGGGAGGGTGTGCGGGCATGCACTTCCCTGCGAGGGGGGCAGGGTGGATGACCGTCACGGCCTGCTATCTAAACAACATCGGATATGCGAGTTTGTTCCCACTGCCCCGGAAAAGATCGATAAAGTGCGCGGTTGTCGCCTTGGATCGCGCCGGAAGCCTTCGTGCTCCTTCATACCAGGGCGAGGCTACGCGTCGGCCTTATCTGGCGCGGTCTACCTTTTCAAAAAGAAGGGCGAGCCGCGGGTGGCTAACTCGCCCTTTAGGTGCGTCCACAGGTCCGGTGTGTGACGTGCGACTGCTCGATTGGACGACCGGTCTCGCCCAATAGCCATACTCTCAACAACAGGAAGCTATCCCGGTGGTAACGATGGAGCGGGGACAAACGTTCAACGCCAGCGCCTACCTCTTTGGCGGTAGATGAGCCTGTTGTCGTCCTTTGTTCTAGTCAGGATCTGCCGCCAAATCCGAAAACCACTGCGAACTTCGCACAGTGAGGACATAGATAGGACCGAGTGGTGTCCAGGTGCATGGTGCCCCAACTGATGTCTGGCCCCCAACTATCCGGAGGTCCATCAACCGAAAGGCTCGGGGTGTCGTAGGTCGTCACCTTAATGCTTTCGCACTTGAGGCATATCGGAGGCTCTTCCAGAGAATTTACGGTCGTGATGTCCTTGCAGGATGAGCATAGACAAGGCCACGCTGCGAAGGTCATGAAGTTCTCCATGCCGCCGCCGATCAAACCGTCTGCCTCGAGATCGCATTCCTCGCATCTGGCTGTGAATGAAGAACCCATTTCAGTGCTCGACCTTACGGATCTGTGCCACCCGAAGGGTCGTCATACCATTTTCCTGCTCGAAGAACATCTTGTTGAGGGCCAGGTTGGCGATCGCTGCCATGGCTTCTGAGCGTGACCAGCTGACGAGGGCGGCCTCTTGAAATGTGGTCTACAGCCGATAGGAGAGCGGCGCAAAAAGAGAAGGGCGAGCCGCGGGTGACGAACTCGCCCTTTAGGCGCGTTCTCGGGTCCGGCGTGAACGATGGTAAGCAGAGGGGCTTGGGAGTTCGACTGCCTCTCTAAGGACGTCCGGCCGCGTCCGTAAGCGATGCCTAACACGGGCATTCTACCGGAATAAACTATCTAATGGGTTAAGGCTCAACCTTGCGCTGCACCGGTGCCCACGAGGGCGTAACGCGGGGCATGGGCGCGATGGGACGGACCCGGCTGTCCCAAAGACCAGCCCTGCTTCAGCAGAACTTTTTTACGAGAGGCGGAACCAGTCGGAGCCTTCGGAGTTGTTTATGGGGTCGTGCGGCAAAGCGGTCCCCTCCGCTTTGGGAGTTTTCTCACCCAAGGCTTGCGCGGCCCACCTGTTCTTTCTTACCCTCCGAGCCCAGTTCCTTTGGCGGCGAGTTCGGCCTCCCGCTCGTAATTCTCGAGGTCGAGTAGTCTATTTATCGCGGGCCAGCTTTTGAACTTTTCCTAAAAGTTCCAAGCAAAAACAAGGCCTCACCGGAGGAACGGTGAAGCCTGTTTGGCCTAAAACGCAAAGCGGGGCCGTGACGATAGACGACGACGGGCAACTGCCCTGCGGGGGGGTGATGCAGGGACTTATGACCGTCACGACCCGCTACCCCAAAAACTTCGGAGATGCGAGTTTGTTCCACGGTGCTGATCGCTAAAAAAAAGAGCGAGCCGCTAATGCGAACTCGCTCTCAAAGTGCGTCCACAGATCCGGTGTGACGTGGCGACTTGAGAGGTAGAAGAACCGGGGGGGACACCTCTCCAAAGGAACGACCGGTCTCGTCCAATAGCCAACTCTCAACAATAAGAGGCTATCGCGTCGGGAAACGACAAAGTTGGGAGCAAAGTTCGCCGGCGGGAGAGTGACTGTGCGATATCGCACAAAAGGTAGGCGATGCTGGCGGAAAGCCTTGCTCGCCCCTCAGTCGAAGGATTTGCCGCCATATTCATAGACCACGGCGTAGTTTCCGCATTGAGGACAGAGATAGGATCTGGTGGTCTCCAGGCCGAAATCGCCCAAAATGTGAGACTCGCCCCTCTCTCCTGGGTCATTGAATGATAGGGACGGATCATCGTAAAGCGTAACCTCAGTGCTCCTGCACTCGAGGCACATCAACGGCTCTTTCAGGGTATTCGCTGTAGTGATTTTGTTGCAGGACCGGGTCGTGAAGCTGCGCATCGCGGGTTGTCGAACTGGGAACCAGTTGCCGCTTTGCTCGTTTTCCCCTCAGCAACTAAGGAGATTCGACATGAAAAACCTCATCTTGAGTTCGGCCATTGCGGCCCTGTCCGCCGTCGCTTTTGCAGCGCCTGTAATGGCTGACGAAGTCATCATTCAGCAGCATCACCACCGCGGCTATTACGATCACTCCGATAGCCGGCCGGCACTCACCATCGACAAACACGGCGTGCGGGTTGGTCAGGTGAGAGACGACAACGGCGGTAACTGCGTGACCAAGACGATCACCACAGAAAATGACTACGGCGACCGCACAACCAAGCACATCCGAACGTGCGACTAGCCAGATAGGCCTCGCGTACTAGCGCGAGAAGATGTTTGATTCGCCGCTCGTGGTTAGGCAGGAGACGGGCGGTGACGCGGGCCAGGCCGAACCTTTCCAACGGGGTTACGCGCCTGGTCTGCACTTGACGAGCCGCTGGCGGCGCCCCGCAGCGAGTTGAAATGCCCTACAATGCTAATGTTTGGGGAATGCCTTTATTTGACATCACGCTCAGCGCGTTGGCCAATAAATAAATACGGTTGTATTTTTCGACGAGCTGAAAACGCATTAGTTTGTGGTGACAAATTAACGAATTGGGATTGAACGAAGCCGCTGGCGCGGCACTTGGAATGCGGGATTTGCATGATGCGCTTCTGATTTGAAGGATTGGGCTGTTTTAGCCAACCTTTGAACAGGAGATGACGATGACAGAGATAAGCCCGCTGCGCCGGCGCATGATCGATGACATGACGATCCGCAATCTTTCGCCAGCGACGCAACGATCGTATTTGCATGCGGTGGCGAAGTTCTCGCGCTATTTCGGGTGTTCGCCAGACCGTCTTGGACTGGAAGACGTGCGCGCGTTTCAGGTGCATCTGGTCTCCTCGGGCCTATCGTGGCCGGCCTTGAACCAGACAGTTTGTGCCCTGCGGTTCTTCTTTGGCGTCACGCTCGGTCATGTCGAGATACCGGAACGCATTGCCTATGCCCGGACACCCGCCCAGCTGCCGACGATCCTAAACGGCGACGAGATCGTGCGGTTTCTGGAAGCGGTTCCGAGCCTGAGGGCCCGCACCGCACTGACGACAGCTTATGCAGCGGGGCTGCGCGCCTCGGAAGCTGTCCATCTCAAGGTCTGCGACGTTGATGGCGAACGCGGCATCATCCGCGTCGAGCATGGCAAGGGCGGAAAGGATCGCAACGTCATGCTGTCCGGGCAGTTGCTCGCGATCCTGCGGGTCTATTGGCGGCTGGCGAGACGCGGGGTCAGCTCTCAGTGGAAATCAACAGTCTTGCGCACGGAAATGCCCGCCTCGCTCGGCCAGGCGGAAGGGGTGGTCGCGCAACGAGGAATTCCGTAAGGCCGTCACCATGGTACTACATTACGTCGAGGCTGCGCCCAGCCAAGCCCGCGGTAAGCATTCTTACCGCGAAGACATCCAGGTTCGACGGCAGCAAAACAGGGCCATTGTCGCCCTCACGCTCCCGACAAATCCGTGCTGCATATTTATCGAGTTCAGTGTCGGCAATCATCGTCGGGAGTGCTTGTGCGCTAACCTTCTTAACCTTTTTCAGGAACCGAAGCTGCCGCGAAAGAAAAAAACACGGGGGCTAGAACGACTACAACGGCGATGCTCAGCCAAGCCACATGGATCCCCCGTCATATGTATTTAGTATTCCTGTTGAGCGCACTCTCGGTACAGACTTGTCGGAAATAGGAACCTAGAGATTGATGGCAAGATTAGCAGTGGCGCTTCGATGTCGGTGCAACATACACTCGGCGACTGAATTTCCGCCGTGACTCTGATCGCATCTCGGTTTCATAGGATCGGTTCACTTCCGGCGAGTTAAAAATTTCGGTCGCGGGCAACCGGCCATGGTTGCGACCCCCCGCCAGCATTCTGTCCCCTGTGACAGCGCCGGGGAGGCGCTTCGCACATTGGGGCGAGTTGCGCGCAGCACGTAAAAGACCTCCCTGGAGGATAGTCTGAACGCTTTACTGCCCGCTTTTGGCTCGCATTGAATGCGGCGTTAAAGCCAGCCAGTCGGACTGTTCCCTGCGCGCGGTCTCTACTTTCAGCGAGCCCCCGGCGGCGGGCGCAACAACTCTTCCTCAGGCTCGTCAAGCTCGATCCACGCTTGCCAATCCCGGAAGGACAACGACCTGACGATTATGAAAAGGCTCCCCATCCGACCCCGGCTCCGTCGTCAACATCGCGAACGCCGAGGGCTGGCTTTTCCGGCTGGGTCGCCAGATCGCAGCGATGCGCGTCAATATTGATAGCATTGGTGACTACGCTGCTCCTGCAGGATCGCCGATCGGCAGGAGTGTAGGATCGAGCGGGGGATCATTGGGATTCTTATTGTCCCTGGGATCCGGAGACGGAGGGAGCGACGGCTCTTCCTTTATTCGATTTGGTGCGTGAAGGGGACCGCGCGGCTTTTGGACGGGATCTGGAAGTTCGGTTGGCATGGTTTTATCCTCGCTAAGTCGTCTCAGTTTAACTTCTGGGGACCCCTAACTGTTCCAGCGTGTATGTCTCGGCGTTCGGGCCAATGAGCGATAGCATGGCGGCTGGCGGCCCGTGTTCGATCGCGCAACAGACCCTCAAGACCCCGAGGGAAAACCGGGTCGCTGTTGGGCGGCGTTTTAGCTGACGATCCTAGCCCACTCCATTAAGCGGCGATCAAACCGCGCGTTTCACTGCATCCCGCAATGCATCGTTCATGCGGTCCTGCCAACCAGGGCCTTCCGCCTGAAAATGCGCCAGGACGTCGCTGTCGATCCTCAATGATACCATTTCCTTGGTGTTCGGGATTGCGGGTCTTTCGATCGTAGGAGCCGCCTCCTTCTTTCTCGGACTGAACAGTGCCTCAGCGGTGTCTTTTGGATTAGCTGGTCTTCGGGGTGTTGTTGCCATAATCGGTTCCTTTTGGTGGTTTACTACGCTGTGCCTTCTTCAGGGGAAGCCGAGCTGTTGCAGTCCTACGCTCATTCAGCTGCGCGATCTAACCTCTCCGCATTTCACTTCGATTTCGCCAGATTTCCACCGGTTGACCAATTCGATGAAGTCCGGATCGTCATCGATAGGACCCCCGCGCTCTTGCTCGTTCAACTAGGCCTCGCCAACGCAATTAATGATCCGCGCACCAAAGTCCATCTGGGCCGCATCCTGCGCTTTCGGATGTGCATATGTGAATACATTGCGTTACAGGCAAATAATGCGTAACATAGGTTATGGAACACCGAGGTGGTTTCGTCCATGGCTCGGTCCACTATTCAATCACCAAAGCCTATTCTCGGCGCGGCTGATCTCGGGCTCGATTTCCGCTCGCAATTCCGGAGTGGTCTGGGTCACCTCGCTGACATCAGCGCCGTCGGCCCCGCACGATCAGCGCACCATGTGGGCATATATCTTCGGTGCGATCTGTCCGAAAAAGGGCAAGGGAGCTGGCCTCGTCCTTCCCTATTGCGACACCGAGGCGATGCAGGAACACCTTGTCGAAATCAGCAACGCCGTCGATCCCGGTGCGCACGCCGTGCTCATTCTCGACCAGGCAGGCTGGCACGTCACGCCGAAGCTAAAGGTGCCGGACAACATCACCTTGATGTTTCTGCCACCGCGCTCGCCGGAATTGAACCCGGTCGAGAACCTCTGGCAGTTCATGAGAGACAACTGGTTGTCGAACCGCGTCTTCAAGGACTACGACGATATCGTCGATCACTGCTGCCGCGCTTGGAACAAGCTCATCGATCAGCCGTGGAAGATAATGTCCATCGGAATGCGCGAATGGGCCCACAGGTCATGATCAGCGCACTTTGGTATCAGCCATCGTTTCGCCGTCTACGTCGGCCGACCTGTCCTCTTCGCCTGTAGGCTGGATTTGGTCTTGCACTGCATCAGTTTGAACTTCCTCTACTTCAATATCCACAGCCTGGCTTATCGCGACTGGCAGAAAAGGATCGTGCGCTTCAACACCGCTGTCCGGGCCGCGCTCTTCGACGGCGTCAGAGGATGCTGCACTTTGATCGGTGGCGCGTTTGCGCCAAGCAAACCGCGCAAGGAACTTCCACGGTGATTTCATGGGAATTGACCCTCGAGCAAACTGCGGTGCAGGGCGACCGCATAGCTATCAGCTCCATGAACGAGTCATGGAGCGGACATACTGCGCGCCCTCCCCTACGAGGCCGCGGGCAGCGGCAATCTCAATCCAGTCCGATACGCCTGCGAAGGTCAGCATTCTCGGCGCGAAGCTTTGCCGACAAAGCTGCACGGAGCCGCTGGTTTTCTGCCTCAAGCTCGAGCAATTCAGCGATCCCGTCCGTTGCGACCGGAGCCACCTCTTGCGTCTCTCCACCTTGTGAAGCCGAAGGTTTCCGCGGTGCCTTGTCAGTTAGGGCCGTGTTTTTTCCCGGCCTGCCAGGACGCTTTTTTGCGGCGGACGATGCCGTTTTTTCACCGACCTCAATCGTCTTCTTACGGCCGCGGCCGGACTTGACATTACTCGTTACCGATTCCGCGCTTCCTTGCACTGTCGCGGGCTTTGGGCTCCTGGGCTTGCGCAGCTTCTTCACCACGGGGCTCCAGTACATTATTAGGACGCAGATATACGGTAGGCGGTTTTCGGGTCAGGATGGAGCCGACCTGATCGGCAGGAAGCCCTCCTGATCGACCTCCAGGGTGTCGGACCAGACGTAGTCGCCGGTAATATTGATATGGTCCCAACCCAACGGCGACAGTTTTGAGATGATCTTCTCATCGAATGGCCTGCCTTGTCGGCGCATGGCCTGCGTGATCCGTTCGAGATAGCGGCAATTGAAGAGAACGATTGCGGCCGTGACAAGATTGAGGGCTGCGGCCCGGCTCGCCTGATTTTCATGGCTCCGGTCCCGGAAACGTCCCAGGCGATGGAAGGCGACAGCCCGGGCAAGGGTGTTTCGTGCTTCGCCCTTATTGAGTTCTGCCGTGACGAGTTGCCGGAGAGCGGGATCCTCAAACCACCGTAAGGTGAAGAGGGTACGTTCGATGCGCCCGATTTCGCGCAAGGCCGCTGCCAGACTGTTCTGCTGCCGGTAGGCGGACAGCTTCTTCAGGATAAGGGAAGGCGTGACCACCTTGTCGGCGAGTGCCCTGATCACCTTGCTTATATCCTCGGCGTGGCCCAGAATCAGGTTCGCGTCGAGACGATGTCCAAACAGCGGTGACAGACGACCATATTTCGATTTCGGCTCGAAGGCATAGAGTTTGCGGTCCGAGAGGCGCGGAATTCGGGGTTCGAAGGAGCGGCCCAGCAGCGCAGCTATGGCAAAGACGATGTCGGAAACGCCGCCACCATCGACATGCAGCGCCCCGATGTCGACATTGCTTTCGTGGCCGAGAATGCCGTCCAATGCATGGATGGCTTCACCAGCGGTGCCAGCGATGACCTTCTGATGAAGTGGCGCATAGCGATCGGTGATCGTGGTGTAGATTTTCACGATCGGGTCACGGCCATAATGCCCATTGATTGAGCCGCCAGCTTCGCCCGGACCACCGAGATAATAGGCCTGCCCATCGGCGGAAGCACGCCAGCCTTCGCCGAACCAGGCCGATAGCGGCTCGGTATGAATTGCATCGGTCATGCTCGCCAACGCGGCGCGGTAGGTGTCCTCTCGCATGTGCCACGTTTGCATACGCAGCAAGGCCCGCCGGGTCACCGTACCGCACATCTCGGCCATTCGTGACAGGCCGAGATTGGTCGCTTCAGCGATCAATGCGGGCATGAAGGCGCGCTGATCCACAGGTGGCAATCCGGTGGAGACATGGGAGAAATGCTCGGTGAAGTCGGTCCAGTGGTTGACCTGATCGAGCAGGTCGGTAATCCGCACCCGCGGCATCATGGCGTATAACCGCGCCGTGACGGCACGCGTTTGTTCCTGCTCGTTGTCGCCTCTTGGCTCCTTGGGGAAGCGGAACTTTCCATCGACGAATATCGCTGCATCCTTGCCAGACAGGTGACGTTCCGTGTTCAGAAGAGCAGCATCGAGCGCAGCCATGCGGTCTGCAAGATAGGTTTCGGCATTGAAAGCGGGAACCAGAGCGATCGGTTGCACCGGAGTTGCCGGTGAAGCGGGCGCAAGCAGCTTTTCGAGCGGGCGGTGAATTCGCGATGTCTCAACCCACACGCCGCCGCTCGCAAGCGCATTGGCCAGGATGAAGTAGGTGGCCAGTTCGTAATAGGAGCGGTCAACGGAATTGTCGGTAAAGACATGTCGGGACCAGCGCCGCTCAAGATGGCCGAGCGGAACGTCGGCAGGCAGCGGTTTACGACGGTCACCACCAATCCCGCCCAACACTGCGATTGCGGCAAGGAGCGGTTGCACGGCGCGACCGCCTTCAAACGCAAAGCTGCTCAGGAACCGGGCGCCGATTTTCTTGAACACGTGGTATTCGGGTGCAAGTTCGCCGAGCACGTCCGGCCTTCCTGGGCGAAGTGTTCGCCGGATGATAGCCGCATCATCTGCGATGGTTTCCAGGGGCGCGATCGCAGTGACGGCGGCCGTGACATCGGCTTCGGCTCGCACGGCAGTCACCACAGCCTCAAGCACCTCGGCGATCCGAAGAAGCCGGAAACGCCCCTGTTCCGCAGATACTGCGATCGTTTCCTCAAGCCGCTTTTTGGCGCGCAGGTTGGCACGACCGACGAGCGACTGGAACATCAACAACGCCGCATCGGTCAAGGTAATCGCCAGCTCGCTCAAGGTCGCTATCATGATCGCATGTCGGCGTGGGGCATTCATCTGCTGGAAAGCTTGCGCTGTATAGAGGCTCCCTTCCCTGGCCATTTGAGCCATGCGGTGCTTGAGGTATAGTGGCAAGCGTGCCGATACATCGCCAACGATGCCGCGAACAAGCTCGAGCTTGTCGAGAATCTCAGCCAGCGATCGTGCGCCTACACCTCCAGCCGGTGCACGCAGCCACGACAAGCGACTTTGCTGGCGATGAACCTTGGCGGATAAAAGCACGTCCATCTGATCGCATTGTAGTGGTGATAGAAGCCCGCCGATTTCGGCAATTGTCGCGAGGTCAGCAGAATGCATTGCCGTAGCAGCTAAACGTTCGATGACGCTGAGACCAGGGATGATGATCCTTCCAGCCCGCATCCGTTCGATCAGCCGATCGAGAAGCGCCCGGCCATCGGTCAAGCCGACGGCTTCGTTTTGAGCCCAGGCGGCAAGTTCGACCCGCAATGGTTGGCTCCAGTCGTGGAAGCCGTGGCGCTCTTTGATCGTTGCCAACTGTTCGTATCGCGTTGCGTCGCGGCGGGCAAATAGCGCGATGACATCAGCGTCGGCCTGAACCTGATCGGCAATATGATCGAGCATGATACCTGGCAGCAGTTCGCCGCGGCTGAGATATCGGCCAGGGAACCGAAGGCAGCAGAGTTGGAGCGCATAGCTCAGCCGGGTCTCCGGCGTCCGGCATTGAGTGACGGCAGCAAGATCATCTGGGCCGAGCGTATGGTGACGCAAGACCTCGGCTTCCGTCTCCGGCAATGTCAGCAGTGCATCCCTCTGTT
This sequence comes from Rhizobium sp. RAF56, assembly GCF_052113965.1. Lineage (NCBI taxonomy): Bacteria > Pseudomonadati > Pseudomonadota > Alphaproteobacteria > Hyphomicrobiales > Rhizobiaceae > Rhizobium > Rhizobium sp. RAF56. The sequence goes on along the minus strand of NZ_JBFRDU010000038.1, from coordinate 35,246 downwards.
TCCTGGTCATGGAAATTCGTCGTGGCATTCCATATCCTTTCAAAAATTACTTGCCTTACGAGGCAATATTGAAAGAGGATTGTGAAAGGAATTTCATCCTGATTTGTCAGCGGGACCGGCGAAGTTCCGCAAACGACCGTTTATGAAAGGGCCTCAATGCTGATCGGCTATGCCCGGGTGAGCAAGGGAGACGAGCAATCGAACAAGGCGCAGGCGCGCGCACTATCCGAAGCTGGCTGCAAGCGCGTGTTCGAAGAAAAGGCGTCCGGCGGACGTTGGGACCGACCCGAATTACACCGCATGCTCGATCAACTGCGCGATGGCGACACCGTCGTTGTCTGGAAGCTCGATCGGCTGTCACGATCGCTGAAAGACGTTCTTCATCTGATGGACCGGATCACCAGTGTAGGTGCTGGATTCCGGTCTCTCACCGAGGCGATCGACACAACCACGGCCGCTGGTCGCATGATGATGCAGATGGTCGGTTCTTTCGCGGAGTTCGAGCGCGCCATGATCCGGGAAAGGACCACGACGGGTCTCGCTCAGGCCCGGGCTGAAGGCAGGATCGGAGGGCGTCGCAAGAAACTCGACCCGAAGAAACGCCGGGAAATCGCCGAAAGTGTCTTGTCAGGCCGCAAAAGCGGCGCCGAAATGGCAAGACTTTACGATATCAGCGAACCAACGGTTTCGCGCATCGTCGCCGAATATCGCCAGAATATGGAGATCTTTCATGCCGACCAGCCATGACCTGAAAGGTCTGATGAAGTTCCTCGCGCGGGAAGAATGGCGCGAATGCTTCGACGAGGTGTTCTACGACCATTTTGGGCCGGTCCTGGATGCTGGCGACGTGGACTTCGACGAATATCTCAAACGTCGCGGCTGGAGGGAAAATGCCCAGGCAAAAACCTATATGAAGGCGCTGCGCACTTCCGTCATGAGCCTTTACGAGGTCAGTGAGATCGTGCCGGGTAAATCGCTCGTTGCGCGCGACCTTATTCGCGGCGGCGACCCGGTCGCGATCAGTGAGGGAACAGCAACCAAAACGCTTAACCAATGGGACCGGATTGCCGCCCGTATTGTGCCCCTCATGGGCAAAAATGTCTTCGCCGGAGGGCTTCTGCCGTTCACGCCGCAGGCCACCGATGCGCTGTTCGATGGCCTGCGACAGATGTTCGGCAAAAAGAATGCGAAGAAGCTGCCCGCCATCAAGGACGAGGAACTTCAGGCCGCAGCCTCCATGTTCACGCTTTCATGGCTGTTCGATACGCTTGAGCGCGCTGCGGGGTTGCCATCGATGCAGAACACGGATGGTGATGAGCTCATATTCCACGACGTCAGGCTTCCGCTCGCCTCCGGGGTTACCCAGAAGGATATTGCCGCACGGGTGAGCAACATTCCCGGCCTATCGCAGGAAAACGCAAAATTCTGGAACTGGCTTGAGCAAAAGCCGAAGCATGGCGCCCGCAAGCGCACTGGACCGTCCTTCGAGACCACGATGGACAACGGCGCACGCGTGCTGGGAAATATAGAGTTAAAGGGAAAATTCCTCCATCTGTCGACCAACTCGGCCGAACGCGCTCAAATAGGAACGAAGTTGATCCAACAGGCTCTCGGGGATCGCGTCCGCGCGCCGCTTACCGAAATCCGCACTGTCGAGCAGATGATGGCCGAGCGGCCGGCCCGTGATAGGGAAGACCCTGCATCTGAAATCCCGCCCGAAATTGCCGCGCAGGTCGTTCACCAGTTCATGGACCGGCAATATCGTGAAACTCTTGATCAGCCGGTCGGAACGCTCGGCAACGAGACGCCGCGTCAGGCCGCAAAATCAGCCACCGGCCGCCAGAAGGTCGCCGAATGGCTCAAATACCTCGAAAACCAGTCGTCCCGGCAACCCGACCCAGCAGACCCCATGGCAACATACAGTTTCGAGTGGATGTGGCACGAACTCGGCGTCGTCGATCTGCGCCAATAACCCCTACCGTATATCCGTGTCCCAATAATGTACTGAGGCCTAGCTCGATAATTTGGAAGCGTCCGCCTGGGCTATCTCAGCAGCGGTGGGGACCTCATTTCGACCGGCGGCAGCCGTTCGCCGTCAGACCGCGAGCATTCTAATAGTCGGCTAATTTCACACCGCTACTCATGCCGATCGATACGGTTTGGACCTCGGCTTTCAAAATAGCGGGCGCGCTGGCATGGACTCATTTCTGACGAGTTGGATCAACGGCCTCTCGGGGCAAATCGATGCCGTTGATCATCTTATGATCCTCGTATCGATGATTGGCATCCCGGCTATGGTGGCCGGTGTTGCCGGACAATGGTGGATCGGACCCGACAGGACCTATATTCGCCACGTCGCCGTCGCCGCAGGACTTTCCTTTCTCATTGGCCTTGGCATCAACCAGATCATTCTGATGTTCTTCGCGCGGTCGCGCCCATACGAGGCTGGACTGACGCAGCTTCTTATTGATCGGACCTCCGATCCTTCCTTTCCGTCCGACCATGCGACCGCTGGATTTGCTATCGCTGCTACCTTTCTGCTGCACGGTATTAAAGGCCGCGGGGTCGCCTTCCTGATGGCCGCCTGCCTTATTGCCTTTTCCAGAGTGTATGTGGGGACCCACTATGTCAGCGACGTCGTGGGCGGAGGGATCATCGGCGCAGCTTCCGCAGCGTTGATAATGGTGGTTTACAGGCGCGGAAGCCGGATCGATCGTCTGGTCACCAACATCCTTTAACAGGCGAAGGTTGCCGGACCCAATGATCGAAGCAGATCGTACCGCGCCACTCCGGCAGAGACAGAACGGCTCGCCAGAAGGACGCATTCACGATTTGGCGCACCAACCGCGCCGCCGGGTTAACGCTGGCGCAAAGAGCGCCGACGGAGGAAAGTTTCGCAGTAGGCGGCGCTGGAGCGCCGCCTTCCTGCTGGCGGCAATCGCCTTCGCAGGACTTGCGCCTTCATCGCTAGCGCAGGAAGCGACAAAGCCTGGAACCGACCGCTGGATCGTCACTGTCGGCGGCGCCACGGAATACGGCCCCACCTACGAGGGGTCTAAGCACTATTCGTTTAGCGGGCTGCCCTCCTTTGACTTCCGCCGGCTGGGAGATCAGCAAGAATTCGGCGCGCCCGACGACAATATCGACTACAGCCTTCTGGACTTCGGCGGCCTCGAAATCGGTCCCGTCGTTGGATTGCGCGGCGGCCGCTCGACTTCGGACGATTGGCGCCTTCAGGGCCTCAAAGGGGTGCAGTGGAACATAGACGCCGGGGGCTTTGCCCAGTATTGGGCGAGCGCAGACCAACTGCGGGTTCGCGCCGAGGCAAGACAGGCTCTTTGGGGAGGAGACGGGCTAGTGGTCGACGTAGGCACGGACTGGTTCCAGCCACTGACGGACGACGTCGTTCTTTCCGCAGGCCCGCGGCTAAGCTTTGGAAACGCTCCCTACATGCGAAACAATTTCGGCGTCTCGAAGAGCGAGGCTGCAGCCAGCCGGGGCCTGAAGGCGTTCGATGCCCAAGGGGGAGTGAAGTCCGTTGGCTTCACGGTCGGAGTTGCGATCGCCGTGTCTCCTCAATGGAGCATCGATATCTACAATCGTTACGATCGGCTCGTCGGCAGCGCGTCCTCCAGCCCTGTCGTCACCGACATCGGTTCGAAGAATCAGAACATTATCGGACTGTCGCTCAATCGGTCTTTCGAGATTGGCCGCTAGGAGAGTTGGGGACGCCCTCCGCTCCGCTATGCCCTGAAGAAATGTAGTCCCGTGTCGTTGGCACTACGCTGCCGTTCTTCGCAAGTTGTATCTGGAACACGACCAGACCCTCGAACCGGAAGGCAGCCTCGGCCGTCGAAAGATAGTACTCCCACATCCGGCAGAAACGCTGCCCGTAGAGCTCAGCGGCCTGCGCGCTGCGAGCGGCGAAGCGCGCGCGCCAATGGGCCAGGGTCTGAGCGTAGTGCATGCGCAATATCTCGATGTCGGTGATAGTCAGGCCGGCGGCTTCTGTCTCCCGAACAATCTCGGAGAGGGCTGGGATGTAGCCGCCGGGAAAGATGTACTTGTCGAGCCAGGGTGTGGTGAATCCCGGACCTTCGGAGCAGCCTATCGTGTGCAGGACCATCACCCCGTCGTCGGTCATATGAGCGGCGGATTTCCGAAAGAAATCCCTGTAGGAGGCGCGCCCTACATGTTCGAACATGCCGACGGAGACAATGCGGTCGAATAGCCCCTCGACACTCCGATAGTCTTGCAAAGCGAAGTTCACTTCCGCCTCGGTATCGTTGCAGGAGGCTCTGGCCCTCGCATAGGCAAGTTGCTCCTCTGAAAGCGTGATGCCCAACACCATTCCGCCGGGTGCCTCGCTGGAGAGATGCAGAGCAAGGCCTCCCCATCCGCAGCCGATGTCCAGGATGCGTTGGCCCGGGGCAAGCAGTAGCTTGGCGGCGAGGTGACGCTTCTTGGCGAACTGGGCTTCTTCCAGACTCTGTCCGTCTTCCTCGAAGTAGGCGCAGGAGTACTGACGGTCGCCATCCAGAAAGAGCTCGTAGAGCCTACCGTCGAGATCGTAGTGATGGGCGACGTTTCGCTTAGAGCGACCGGGAACGTTCCTATGACGAAACTGCCAAGCTCGCGTGCGGATCCAATTGATCACGCGCGCCGCGAAGGGGTGGGTGCCGCCCATGGCTTCCCGAAGCAACAGTGCGACGAAATCGTATAGGCTGCCCTCGTGAACGAGAAACCGCTCGTCCATGTAAAGTTCGCCGAGCCTCTTGTCCGCGTCGATCATAAAGGCCCATTGCGCGAGCTCATCCGTGAAGCGGACGCTGACAGGATCGCCACTTCCGTCGCCGAAGAAGAGCACCTTGCCGCTGGCGGTCCTAACTTTGAGATCGCCGCGGCCGACAATTCGTGAGAGTGTTCGATCGAGGGCCCAGTCTGCCACTTTTGCTGCGATCGTATTGCGATGCCGGGTTTCGAAAGTCAGCATCTGCAGTCCTTCCCAGTCTCAGCCTCGCCTGACGCCTGCCGGTTCGGAGATTCCGATTTTCTGCCGGCTCCTGCGACCAGCCAGACGCCGCAAAGTATCAGTCCGCCTCCCGCTATTTGCAGCGCTGATACCGGCTCGCCAAACACTAACCAGCCGCTCGCGACGATCAGTAGATAGCTGATCCCGGAGAGCGGGAAGGCTCGGCTGAGATCAAGCTGTCCGAGAACGTCCATCCACAGGAAGAAGCAAACGATCTCGACTGCGATTGCTCCAAGAACCCATCGCGAGGAGAGCCCGGAGGCAAGCCATGCCAGAGCCGTCGGCGCATCGTTCAGTTCCTCCGCACCTTGCTTGATCAGCACCTGGAATAGCGCGTTCAGCGCCGGGACCGCGCACCACGACCACCGCACGGTCGTCATGTTTTGCCGTCCAGGGATTCGTCGAGTGAAAACAGCGGCGACACCAGCCGGAGCAAGGCCTGCAGCACCGGATTGCGATGGCGGAAATACATAAGATTCGGGGTGAGCCGGCTCCCAAGGCGCACCTTATTTTCATGGTAGGCTTGGCCGCTTTGGTAGCGGCGCATTCCGTGATCGAGGCAAAACCTCAAGTTTGCGACCCAGCTCAAAAAATAGAGATTGTGGCGACGCCCGTCCTGCCCGTCCATGCAGAAGAACTTGTCGACCAATGTACGGCCGTCATGGACCAGCAGGTTGACGGCGAGAAGACGGCCTTCCATCCGGTAGCAGACGCAGACTGCCCGCCCATCCAAATGTTCGAGCATGCCAGTAAAATAGCTTTCGGTGAGTTCTTCGAACTGCCATTCGCTGCGGGCGCGCGTAGCGCGATAAAGGGTCATAATCTCAGGCAGCAAGTCGTCGATCTGCGTCCTGAGTTCGACACTGACATGCGCCTCCGACCGCAGCTTTCGCCGCAGATCCTTTCGCGTAGACGCCGACAATCGCGACAGATAGTCGTCGATAGTAGTAAAGTCGACGTCGAGGGAGGCCGTTGCCAGTCCTTCGATGGACGCATATCCGAGCGCCGAAAGCGGTTCGCCAAGCGTGGCAGACAGCGGAAGCGGAACATCCTTCACTCCGATCATCGCACATCCTTCCGCCTTGGCCATTTCTTCGAAGGCCGCCAGCAGCTGTAAGAACAGCAGCGCCTTTCGATCCGGCGACACTTCAGGATGGAAGCCGATAGTACAGGTCTCCGTGCAGGGTGAGCCCAGGCAGGCGAGCGGCAGTGTCAGAAAGGCCGGAAAGCCGGCACGAATGCTGCGAACGACGCGGCGCAGCGTACCCTCGCGAAGTGTCGTGTCGAGAAGATAGACGCAGAGGAAGGCGGGCATGGCGGCCATGAGCCGCCCGCTCTCGTAGACTGCCACATACCGCCATTCGAATCCTTGTAACCCCGACTCTTCGATTGCGATAAGACAGTCGTATCTTTCGACCTGCCCTTCGAAGCAAGCGTCCCATTCCTCGCGGCCAATCGCGCGGATGCTGCTGGCAATATGGACCTCGGCGTCACCAATCGCGTCAGGCTCCGCCCGATCTTCACGGGGATCAAGCGCAAATCGTAGCATGGCTGACCTCAAAGAAATCCGCAGTCAGTTCAGCGACCCGGCGGTGCTGTCGATCGACGTGAATCATATGGTAGCTGTCCTCGATCCACTGGAGGCGGTGCGGCCCGCCGATGTTTGCCGAGATGTACCGGGCGTGGGCGGGGCTGCTCAGATCGTCCTCAAGCGCGTGCAGGATCAAGGTGGGAGTGGACATCTTGGGCAGGCGCTGCTTCAGCTCGTAGCCTAAGCGGTACATCTCCACGAGCCCCCTCCCCGGAAACGCCTCCAGCACGCCAGCGGACGCCATGCCGGCGACAAGGCGGCGGAGGCGATCGTCCTTGATACCGAGCGACGCCGTCTCGCGAAAGTTCAGACGATCGAGAAACGGGATGTGCGCTAGCCACCGCACATGCGCTGATAGCAAGGGATAGTAGAATGGTACGTCCCAGCCGTCGTAGCGAAAGCAAGGCGAATAGATTGCGACTGCCTGAATGGCCCCGGGCGCCGCGTTGGCGGCGAGCATGGAAAGCTTACCTCCGACGCAGATGCCCGCAGCAAACACCGCATCGCTCCTAGTGGATAGCCATTCTGCCGCGACACCTACACTATCGAGCCAGTCCTGCCATCGCGACCGACAGAGCGTTTGCGAGTCCCTGCCGTGGCCGGCGAGCAGGGGGGCGTAGACGCTGTATCCCCTGCGGTGAAGTTGGCGCGCCACGAGACGCATCTCCGCCGGTGCTCCCGTCAAGCCATGGACCAGAAGAACGGCATTTCCGTTGGATCCTTCCATATAGAAGCTCAGGCCATCAGACTTCATGTGCGACGTCCGACTGCCTGTTTTCCTTGGCGATAAAGCCGAGGGCGTGACACGTAGTAATGACGTGGGTTCCTGCCCGCTCCTGCTCCGCCTGTATCTGCTCATGCAGGGCGGAAAGCTTCGTCCAGTGCGTTTTCGGCCGGTAGTGATGTTCGGCATGATAGCCATTCCCGAACCAGAGCCAGTTGTAAAAGCGCCTGTAGCTGCTGACGCCCCAGGCGATCGGCTCGTCAGGATCGCCGTTGAGATGCTCGTAGTAGCCGTTCAGCGCGGACAGGCAGTTACCGACGTAGTAGAACGGCAGTAAGAAAAATACCGCTCTCCAGTCGTAGATGGCAGCCGCCGCAATCAACGCGAAGAACGCAATGACCTCGAAGCGGCCCCATCCGGCATCGAACGGACGCCTTCGAGCTATCGCCGCGTGAACGTCTCCGATGCTGTCGCGGAAAAAGCTGAAGAGGACATATGTCCAGACGTTCTCCGGCTGCCCGTCGCGCCCGTAGCGGTAGATCGACAGGAGGTCGACGGTATCTCCCTTCGCGTCCGGACGGTCACTGTTGCCGGAATGATGCCGCATGTGAATCCAGTGGTAGTAGGTCTGTGAGAATCCAATCGTGATCGATTCAAAAAGACTGAAGGCGTAATTGAGAAACCGGGCCCGAAAGTAGGGCGTGTGGATAAAATTATGGGATATACTGTTGATGTTCCACGATATCGACATCGCATAGAGGCATCCGAGAACCATCGAGGCCCATACCGGTCGCGTGTTGAAACCGACGACAAGATAAATGTTGAAGGCAAGGTGGAGGATGGCCGAGAGAACCGGGAGGGCATCCCATTTCGTGTGGGCGAATATTTTCATATGCCTGTCGCTCCCACACAAGCCACACCGGCTGCAATGCAGGCGACGCCTGCGGCGTGGCGCAGATTGATGTTCTCTTTGAAGATCAGCCGGCCGGCGAAAACGATCGCGACATAGCTTAGGGCCATAATCGGAAAGGCGATCGAGAGCGGCACCCGCCCCAGCACAACCGTCCAGGCGGAGAGCTCGACGGCCCAAAACAGGACACCCAGCCAGGTCACCGGTCGTAGAAGCGCGAGCCTCCAGCTCCCTTCTCCCGCGGACTGCTTGAAGCATATCTCCCGGGCCGTCTCCGCAATCACACAGAAGAGGATCAAGCACCCCATTGCGAACGTCAGGGTTCCGGTCATTCCATGACCTCTGACAGCGCTGCAAGCAATGCATGGTTTGCGGCGCTGTTTATGTTTTCGGTGACGCTGGTGCTGCGCCGTCCGCGCGGCTGGTCGACTGTGATCTCCACCCTCTTTATGAACCGGGTCATCCGATTGCCGCCGTAGCTGGGCACCGAATAGTCGCCGATTACGTCTGCGCCGATGATCCGATGCCGCCGCCCGATCTCTTCGATGATTGACAGAAGATAGGGAATCCGCATCCGGCCTTGGTCCCAGTTCGTCATCGCGTCGCCGTCGGCCAGCACGTCCTTGTCTATTGTCAGGTACACGGCGCTGGTCTCGATCCGGCCAAGGACCCGGCCAAGGAATGTCTGCTCGCCGATCGCGGAGATGCAACTCCAGTGAAGCGCACCGCCAATCTGTTGGAAGCTGGCGCCCTTGCCATAGTCGGCGCAAACGTAGCTCGGCTCGTGGTGGTAGGGATAGAGTTCGAGCTTGCCGCCCCGCAGCCAGCTGAGATTGGCACCCTTGTACTCGGGATTTCGCAGATCCCGGCTGCAAACACCTATTGTAATGACCTTTGCGATGTTGTGGTGGGCGTGCGCGCTGTTCACCCAGGAACCGCAGTGCAGGCCGTTCCTGAATTCGACCCAGTCCGGATGATTGTCGATGTGAACAAGCGTTGTCGGCACGTGATGCCGTTCGAGCACATCCCGCAAGAGAAGCGCCGTCACATGGTGGAAGTCGCCAGAACCCATGAAACAGATCTGCGGTTCGTCGCCGACAACAGCGAAGTGCCCGGCGATTTCACCGTCGAGCGCTTCCAGAAGGGAGTGCTCGGCCCAAAGCCTGACAGCGCGACCTGCTTCCTTGCAGTCGAGTTCGCGGGCGCCGGCGGCCAGGCAGGACCGGACGAAGTCCCCCTGCCGCTCCAGCGCGTCGTCGAGGTGAAGGAGGAGAATCTGCACCCGCCTACCTCCTCCTCGCACGGTGGAGAACCATGTCCAGAAGCGTCAGCGCGAGATCAATTTCCTCCTTGGTGATGAGCAAGTTCGGCGCCAGCGTGATGACGTTCTTGTGGTATCCGCCGACATCGAGAACGAGTCCGTATTTTCTCGCGCCGACTTTGAGGTCGCCCTTGATGCCCTCGTCGGACAGCCAGTCCATGGTGCTCTTGTCCGGCGTGAAACCGTCCTCGTGGCAGATCTCCACTCGAAGAGCCAGCCCAAGGCCGTCGACGTCGCCGACAATGGCATGATCCCTTTGCAACTGTTTCAGCCCGTCGAGGAAGTAGGCTCCTTTTTCCATGATTGCTGCACCGAAGTCATCCTCCTGGGTCATCCGCATGGTCTCTAGCGCCACCGCCGTCCCCATTGGGTTGGCGGCGAAGGTCGAATGCGTCGATCCTGGCGGGAAGATCGTCGGATTGATCATCGCTTCCTTCGCCCAGACGCCCGACAGCGGGTTCAGGCCGTTGGTAATCGCCTTGCCAAAGACAAGGACATCCGGTGATACCCCGAAATGTTCGATCGACCACAGTTTGCCCGTTCGGTAGACGCCCATCTGGATCTCGTCGACGACCAGGAGGATGCCATGCTGGTCGAGCACCTTCTTCAACTCGGCGTAAAAGTTCAAAGGCGGGATGACGTAGCCCCCAGTTCCCTGGATCGGCTCGACGTAGAACGCCGCATATTCGGCCGAACCCGCCTTTGGATCCCAGACGCCGTTGTACTCGCTTTCAAACAGGCGGGCGAACTTGCGCACGCATTCGTGACCGTACTCCTCCTTCGACATCCCCTTCGGGCCGCGGAAGTGGTAGGGGAACTCCACGAACTGCGCGCGATCACCAAAATGGCCGTAGCGCCGGCGATAGCGATAGCTGGACGTGATGGCGGAAGCTCCCAGGGTTCGGCCATGATAGCCCCCCTCGAAAGCAAACATTAGACCTTTGCCGCCCGTGAAGTTGCGCACAAGCTTCAGCGAGTCTTCGATCGCCTGCGATCCGCCCACGTTGAAATGCACGCGGCCCTTGTGACCGAATTTCCGCTCGGCATCGCGGGCGATCAGCGCTGCAAGCTCGACCTTCTCACTATGCAGGTACTGCGAGGCGATTTGCGGAAGGCGTTCGAGCTGTCGGTGCGCCGCGTCGTTCAGACGTCGATTGCGATAACCGAAATTGACGGCCGAATACCACATCTGGAGATCGAGAAACGGCGTGCCGCCGGCGTCGTAGACGTAGGAGCCGTCGCAGTGGGAGAAGAACTTTGGTTTGGACGCGTAATGGACAGTGTCCCCATGTGAACAGTATGTCTCCTCGAGATAGCGCAGTTCGTGCTCCGGTGGGTCGAGCGAAGGCCCTGCGTCGGCTGACACGTTCATAAGATTCGTTCTCATCTGCTTCCTCTAGTCAGGTTCATGCGGAGATTGATCGGAGCGGCGCACTTCGCCGCTGGGCAACGCGGTCGAGTATCTCTTCGAGTTGTTGGGGAAGTTCGGCGAAGCTCTCGAAGCCGAGAAACGGTATGCCGCGCGATGCACAGTGGGCCGCCAGGGCGCCTTTTGCGAAGACCACGTCGGGCTTGTCGGACACGCAGAAGTCGCTTCTTCCGTCGCCGACAAAGATGCCTAGGTCAGCGGTGTCGATCGCCCGACACTTGCAGACGCCTGCCCTCGAGGCACACCGCGGTTTCCCATGCAACGAAAACAGGCCGTATGGTCCCTGCCCGTCTGACTGGGGATGGCTGAGCGTGTTGGCGATGACGGGCAAGGAATGAATCCCATGGCGCGCAAGAATTCGTTTGATGAAATAGTCGACGCCGTCGCTGACGACGGTAACAGGCACGGCATTTCGAATGCAGAAGCAAAGGAAATTGGGAAAGCCTGGATCGATCGCGATTTGGTCGAGAAGCCTGTCGAGCTGCAGCCTTGTCGCGCGGATCAGTCCGATCTGCCTGCGCATGCACTCGGCCGAACCGATCTGGCCCGCCTTCCAGTGCTGCTCGATTTCGCGCCATTCTGGATCAGCGAACTCCGAGAGCACCAGATCGGTGGCGTCCTCGGTCGAGATCGTGCCGTCGAAATCACAAAAAACGTGCATAGGCATCTCCCCTTGTGTCATGGGAGCATCTAGCAGTGCTGAGTGATCCCTCGATTATGCGAGGATGAGGCGAAGATGAAATCAGGCGTTTTCGATGTGGGGTAGGAGCAGGTCAGCCTTGAGACCCTCACCCCACCGGGGTGTTGTGAGACTGACGGTCGCCGACAAGCGCGCGGCGACATCGGAAACGATTGCAAGTCCGAGCCCGGCACCTTCGTTCTGAAGGGTATCAAGCCTGTAGAAGCGCTGGAACACCGCCTCGTGCTTATCGGTAGGGATGCCGGGTCCGCTGTCGCACACCGAGAGGCACCAGCAATCCCTCTCCCTTGCAATCGTTACTTCGACCCTGCCGCCGACCGGCGTGTACTTCACCGCATTGTCGATAACATTACTGATCATCAGGGAAAGGAGGGATTCGTCAGCTCCGACAAGCGCGCGGTCGTCTCCCGCCAGCGACAGTTGGATTCGGCGACTGGAGGCAATCTTCCCGAAATCGGCGAGAAGACTGGCCGCCAGTTCGTATAGCCGAACCGGCTTGAGCTCGAGCGGATGATGGCTCACGCGCGCGAGGCGGAGCAATTGTTCTATAAGGTGAGTTGCCCGGTCGCTGCAGGCGACAAGGTCGGCAATGATGGCTCGCCGTTCGGCCTCGGTATCGGCGGCGGCAAGCATCTGCAGGAGAAGTTTTACGCCGGCCTGCGGCGTGCGCAATTGATGCGCTGCAAGATCCGAGAAGCGCCGCTCCAGCTCCAGAGATCGGCTAAGTTTCCCCAAAAGATGGTTTATCGAGCGCCCGAGCGGCAGCAAATCGCGTGGCAGCTCCGAGACGCGAATGGTGGAAAGATCGTCCGGCGATCGGGTGCGGATCTGTCGAACCAGTCCGCGTATTGGGCTTAGACCGCTGCTGATCCCCAGCCAGGTCAGGCAGCCGATAATCGGCACCAGGATCAGAAGCGGAAAGAAAAGATTAAGCAGGATATTGGCAACCAGCGTCTTTCGCAGGGCAAGCTTTTCGCCGACCTCGATCACGATCTCGGTGTTCGGAATGGGTAGCGTATAAATCCGCCACTCCTCCTTGCCGTGCTCCAAAGTGCTGAAACCGGCGTTCTGTCTAGGAACTTCCGAAAGGAAGGCCGTGCTGCTGTAAACGACGATGCGACCGGCCTTCCAGGCTCGGAACATGTGCGCGTCGGCATAGTCGTCGGCATCCTGATTGAGTGCCAACTGGTCGTCCATGCTGAAGTCGATGTCGGGCACCCGTTGCTGCGCGATCTGCAAGGGTCCGTCCAGCTTGCGCTGCAGTAACGTCCAGAGGACGTTGGCGTCGTCGATAAGCTGGGCGTCGTAGATGTTGTTGATCTCGCGCGTGGCGCTGCTGAACGCAAGCGCCGCGACTATGAGGATCGTCACCGCGACCGTTGGCGCAATCCTTAGAAAGAGCTTTCCGTTGAGTGTCGAATCGCTCATCGCTCGATCATGTAGCCGACGCCGCGGATCGACTTGATGAAGTCTGAGCCGAGCTTCTTACGCAGGTTGTAAATCGTCACTTCGGTGGCATTGCTTTCGATGCCGCTGCCGGTGTCGTAGAGAGCATATTCGATATCGTTCTTCGTCACGTATCGCCCGCGCCGTTCCATCAGCAGCTTAAGGAGCTGGAACTCCTTTGCAGTCATATGGACGGTGTCCTCGCCCTTTCGTGCGACCAACGCCGACGGATCGATGTTGACGTCACCGCAGCGAATGACGGTCTCAATCCGACCGTCGCGGCGGCGGATAAGCGCCCTGAGGCGGGCAAGAAGCTCCTCGAGATCGAAAGGCTTGACCATATAGTCGTCGGCGCCTTGATCCAGCGCTTCGACCTTGTGACGAACGCTGTCGAAGGCGGTAAGGAGGAGAACGGGCACCTGTTTGCCTTTTTGCCGAGATCGCCGCAGCACATCCAAACCGCCCAGTAGCGGCAGGCCGACGTCAAGCACGACCGCAACGAAATCGAGGCTTTCGATAGCGGCCAGGCCACTTTCGCCATCTCTAAGCCAGTCCACACCATAAGCGTGCTTCTCCAATGCTTTCTTCAGCGACGAGCCCAAAATGAAATCGTCCTCGATCAGTAGAACGCGCACCCCTGCCTCTGCTCTCGTTGAGTTTTCGGTTCCCGAGCACGACGCCGAGCGCGATGGCGATGCGTTCTGCTCGGCGACATACCTACCGCTGCTGAATTAGCGCAATCTTAGAAAGGCGCTCAGAGGGTGAGGTACGCACGTCATTCGCCGCCCCGGCGGGCGGCGTCGGTCGTGCAACCGACACCCCACCAAGGACGGGCGGCGCGCGAACGCGTCCGTTGGCGCGGCTACTCATTTTCGGCTCATTCTCGCAGGCTAGCGTTCGAATCAACCACACCGGCGCGCCTCAACGCCACCAACACCAGGAAGCTCAAAATGACTATTAGGCCGCACCACGCGCCGGCCCTCCTGCCTATAGCTGCCATGGCGGCGGTTCTGGTTTCTATGGACCGGTTCGTAGAGAGTGAGAACCGGTGCCTCTTCCAGCAGGGCAACGATCTTTCGACTGCCGCCCAGCGAAAAGCTTACGCAGAGTGCATGATCGTCGAGAAATACTATCTGAAGCAAGGCTGCGAAGAGGGAGCGACAACCTCTGCCTGCTATAACCCTCAACCCTAGCGCCCTCCCCGACTTGCCCTAACCAACATCTGCCTCGCGCGTTCTTCAGTCGCTCGCAGCCTACGCCCGGCTGCCGGGCGCGTGAGATGTCGCGCACCAGAAGGAGCTGAAAAACTTGAAGAACCCTGCAATTAACATCAGCTCCCCTGAGAATCTCTATTTGATTCTGGGAAAGGCCCCGATCGTGAGAGCCCTCTACGAGGGAAAGGACATATCTCACACCTGGAAGCAGTTGTTCGATCGCGTTGATGCAGACCCCTCCGACGCCCCTGCGTTCCTCGATCTGTCGATACTGCTGCACACGCTCGGAAGAGAATGCGATGCGGAGGTGAGCCAGCGAGCGGCACTTGAGATCGGTCGCACATTTCAAATAAGGAATGGCCGGGGAGATGGCCTCGACGTGCTGGTGTTCGTTACAGCCGGCGACTTCATGGCGAACACACCTATTGAGTTTCTTCTCGAGAACTCCAACACGAATATTCTGCTCCACTACGTCGGTGCCGACACCAAGGATCTCAGGGACGTTCCAAACCACGACGTCGCCTTCGTCGCGATGGGCGAGTCTCCGGAAAATCTTCCTGTGCTTGAGAACCTCGACGTGCTGTTGCGGGAATGGGCGGGCCCCATCATGAACAACGCGCCCCTTCGCATCATGGGCTTGTCAAGGGACGCCGTCGCCGCGGCGCTGAAGGATGAGCCGTCGATTTTAGCCCCCCCGACGGTTCGCGTCTCGCGGAGCGTACTTGAGAGGCTGGCTTCAGAAGAAATCGGGCTTGAAGAGGTCTTTAGCCAGTCCGTCGCCTATCCCGTTATTGTTCGTCCGGTCGGCTCGCATGCAGGCAAAGGCATGGAAAAGGTAGCCACCGCCCCGGATCTCGCGGCGTACCTGGTCGCCTCGCAGGATGTCGAATTCTACGTCGCCCCCTACATCGACTATAGCGGAGACGACGGGAAATTCCGAAAGCAGCGGATCGCGTTTATCAATGGCAAGGCGTATGCGAGCCACCTGGCGGTCTCCGACCATTGGATGGTGCACTATTTAAGTGCGGGAATGGCCGAATTTCAGGAGAGGCGCGCCGAAGAGGCGGCATGGATGGCAAGCTTCGACGACGATTTTGCCGTGCGTCATGCTCGCGCGTTCGACGCCCTTCATCGACACCTTGGGCTGGATTACTTCGCGATCGATTGCGCCGAGCTTCCCGACGGACGCCTGCTACTGTTCGAGGCGGATATCGCAATGATCGTGCATTCGATGGATCCCGAGGACACGTTTCCCTACAAGAAGAAGGCGATGAACAAGCTCTTCGCCGCCTTCGAGCGGGCATTGCAACAGCGCGCAGAGCGGACACGACCGTTGGCGGCAGTCCGATGCGCTCACACCGGAAAACCGGCGGTTCATCAGCGAAACGACAACGACTGCCTGATATGCGCGTTGGCCATGTATCTGGGCCGGACTTACCAAGAAATTCAGGCCCTCGCCCTTGATTGCGATCCTGCGTTCCCGCTCGGAGGGCCGATGAGTCACTCCATCATGCGCGGCGTGGCGAACAAGTGCGGATTCGTCCTCCTGAGCGGGATCTACATGCTGTGGTCGAGGCCGGCGATCATCGGTGTCGCCTCTCCAACGATACCCAATGCCGGACATGCCGTCTTTTGGGACGGCGAGAAGATCATCGACCCCGGTCTCTGCGAGCGGGTTGACCGCGCCTACGTCGACCGCTGGGGATTGGAGTTCACACAACGGGCATCGGATCTCGAACCGCTCATCGTCCACGAAGTTCAGAGCGCGCATATCGCGGGAGCCGCAACGATCAGCGAACCGTTCTAACCGCCTTTTCCCTGAATTTGGAGCCCCTAATGCCCGCGATCCAACGTGAGGTTCGGCAACCGCTGGACCACTTTCTACAGAAGTCAGGCGTGCGAGATTGGCAGCGCGGGACGATCGACGCCGTTTCCCGGATTTTGGGAATTGGCGGCGACAAAAGGATCTGGCCGGACGAGGGGACTCGGCGCAATCGATATGGGACGCTTGCCTATCCGGCAGGCGACGAGATTTCGTTTTCCTCGACCACAGCAAGCAATATTTCCGATGAGGGTTTCCTTGCGGTCGCCGCCGAACTGGAACGGCTCGCTGATAGCGGCACGCAGTCGCCTGTTGCTCTCGATCGCTGGTTCGGCGATCTTCGCGGGCGCATCGCCCGCAACTTCGGATACCCGGACGCCGAGATCGTTCTCGCTCCCTCGGGGACGGATGTGGAGCTGCTGGCCGCCTGCATCTTCGCGGGCCTATCGAGGCGTCCCCTGACAAATGTGCTGGTGGCGCCCGAAGAAACCGGTAGCGGCGTGCCGGTTGCCGCCGGCGGTTGCCATTTTTCCGATCTCTCGGCGCTCGGGACCGCCGTTCAGCCGGGCGCGCTGCTTGAAGGGTTAGAACCTGGGCGGATCTTCGTTCGAACAATTGCGATCCGCGAACCGTCCGGCAAGCCTCGGCGCCAGGGTGACATCGACACGGATCTGGCCGCCGCCGTTAAATTCGAACTCATGCGGGATCGTGATGTCTTGATTCACGTCTTGGACACGTCGAAGACCGGCTTGGCCGGCGTGTCCCGACAGGCAGCGCGCCAGCTGTCCGCGTCGAGACCAGATCGCGTGCGGGTTCTCGTCGACGCCTGCCAGCTCCGCTGCCCGGTCTCGGTGCTCAAGCAGGATGTCGCGGATGGCTTTGCCGTCGCGGTCACGGGCTCGAAGTTTGTCGCCGGCCCGCCTTTCTCGGGAGCGCTCCTGATGCCAACGGCCCTGGCCGAAGAATTCGCCCAGCGTTCCTGCCTTCCCGCTGGGCTTTCCGCATACACCGCGGCGCGGGACTGGCCGGCGGCACTTCGTCGGCCGACGCGCCTTGACTTCGCGTTCGAGTATAATCTGGGACTGGGGCTGAGGTGGTCCGCCGCTTTGGCGCACCTGGATCGCTACTGCGAGATTCCCGAATCTCGGCAGTCCTTCATCAAGGGGGAATTCGCGCGCATCGTGCGTTCGCGGCTGGACGCCTCGCGTGACATCTTTCTTCATGCGGACGACGACGGCGACCACCTGTTTTCACGCGCGATCGTTCCGCTGACCATCCAAGAGATCGATGGCCGTTTGGCCTCGTTTGAGAAATGCCAGAGAATACACGCGCTGATGCGGGAATCCGATAAAGGACCGGTCTGCCATATGGGCCAGGCTGTTCGTGTGGGCTCGCGCGCCGTCCTGCGTGTCGCGGCATCGGCTGCCGACGTCCTACAGGTCTCTGCGAGAATGGCGGCGGGCCAGTCGCTGGATCGAGCGCTGGGGGACCTCATGGCAAAATTCGACATTTTGTTCGACAAACTGTCTGCGGTGAAACGGGAATAGAGGCTTCTGATGCCCTCCACAGAAATGAATGAAACTGGCCAACGGGAGCCTGACCACAGCCTGGACCCTTCCGACTGGAACCAGTTCCGCGAAGCGGCCCACAGGATGCTGGACGACGTCATCTCACACATAGAGACGGTGAGAAGCCGCCCGGTGTGGCAATCACCCTCCCCCGCTTCCCGATCGATGTTCGACCGTCCGTTGCCCTTCGGCTCGCGCGAACTGGAAGACGTGTTGGGCGACGTCCGCACGCACATCCTGCCGTTCGCAACCGGCAATCTGCATCCGATGTTCATGGGGTGGGTTCATGGTGCCGGCACACCGATTGGAATGGTCGCGGAAATGGTGGCTGGGGGTCTCAACCTGAACTGCGGCGGCCGTGATCACATCGGCCTCCAGGTCGAACGGCAGATCGTCCAGTGGATGAGCAAGGCACTTGGTTATCCGACCGGCTCCAGTGGATTGTTCGTCACAGGATCTTCGATGGCGAACTTCCTGGCGGTGACAATTGCAAGGACAGCCGCGCTGGGTGTTTCCGTCCGGAAAACCGGGTTGCACGACGTAGGCGGCCGACTTGTCGCCTATGCATCGAAGGAGGCGCACGGATGCATCGACCAGGCAATGGAGTTGTCGGGCATCGGATCTGCCAATCTGCGAACGATTGCAGTCGATGCTGCGGGCAGGATGCGGACGGATGCATTGCAGGCGGCAATCTCGCAGGACCGCGCCGACGGCGCGTTTCCCTTTCTTGTCGTCGGCACGGCGGGAACGGTGAACACGGGAGCGATTGACCCTCTTGACGACATTGCGGAGATCTCGACCGGCGAAGGCCTCTGGTTTCACGTTGACGGGGCGATCGGCGCGCTCGCGGCGCTTTCCGATGCGCTGCGTGCGTTGTTTGCTGGAATCGAGAAATCCGCGTCGGTCGCACTCGATTTTCACAAATGGGGCCATGTCCCCTACGACGCCGGCTTCTTGCTGGTGCGTGACGTAGATGCGCACAGGCGTGCATTCGAGCAGCCGGCCGCATACCTGCAGCGCGCCGACCGCGGGCTCGCGGCGGGAGACGTCTGGCCTTGCGACCTGGGTCCAGACCTTTCACGCGGTTTCCGTGCCTTGAAGACATGGATGACGATCGAAACTTTTGGCTCAGACCGCATCGGACGATCCATCGCCCGGACCTGCGAGCTTGCCCGCCACCTTGCGCGCCGTCTGGACGGCCATCCCCTGTTCGAGATCAAGGCGCCGACCGCGCTCAACATCGTGTGCTTCGGCATTCCTGGTCTAAGCTCCGAAGAGATTCGAAGTCTGGTGCTCGATGTGCAGGAAGGCGGATTGGCCGCACCGACTTGGACCGTGCTCAACGGCGAACTCGTCGTTAGGTGCGCTATCCTTAACCATCGGATGACCTTCGCCGATGTCGATATATTCATCGACGTGCTCGTTGACGCGCTTGCTGGCCGGGGGACAAGCTGACCTTCGGTGCTTCGCCCCCCGGGCCCTTGCCGACGTTCTATTCTTGGCCGGCTGCGCCGCCATCATCGCAGAAAGCTGATCAGGTCAGCAAGAAATCGCTTCCTACGAAGAGATAGTTGAAATGCGGTGACAATGGTTTGGCGCCAAGCTATAGCGACGACCGGCGACGAACCGCGAGACGGTGGGGCACCAACGCGCGGATGGGGGAACGGGGCTCTCCCGCGTGGGGTGGATTCTCGAACGAGGCTAGGACGCGGTATAGGCCTTCGCCATAAAGCGCGGATTTCAAGGTGACTATTTGGAGAGGAGCCATGGGTGCGCCTCCATCGTTTGTCAGTTGCAGGGGAACTTGTCGGCAAACGCAAGACGGACAAGCTCATAGCCCGATCTGTTGCGCAGCTCCGGCTTCTTAGCGAGGAAGTTGGCGACTACGTCCGCTAGAGCACCAGCCTTGATGATGCTGGCTGGAACGCAGGACCTTGGTAAAGTCTCATTCACCGGCGCATCGCCGCCTTCGATCGCAAGCGCATCCGCTATGGCCATGGCAAAAGTCATACACTTTTCGCCATCGAGTTGATCCTTCAGCGATCCATGGTTCGCCTTCGCCAGGGTCAGGTGAGTGCGGCAGTACTTCGCAAGCGCATCTCCCGTGAAATAGATCGACACTTGCCTATCCTCCGCCAGCGCCGGCGTCAGCAGGGAGGAAAATATAGTTGCCGACATGGCAATCCTGGCAGGGAACTTCATGATCGGTCCGATCATCGTGATGTATTTCATTTGCAAGGGAATTTCTCGGCGAAGGCCTGTCGGATCAGGAAGTAAGCGCCGAGCGAACGCAGCTCCGGCTTCCGGTCGAGGTAGTTGGCAACCATCACCGCCAAGTCGTCGCCAGCGATACCCTTCGGGACGCAGGATTTCGGAAGATGTTGGCTGACGGTGATACGATCGCTTTCAATCTGGAGCACGTCCGCGACGGATGTGACATAGGCGTAGCATTCGCCGGCGTTGAGCGAGGTATTTCCATCCACATGCCAGTCGGCTCGGCGCGCTGCCAGGAAGGCGCGGCAGAACTTCGTCAATAGTTCGCCGGTGGTATACACAGTGACGGTCTCAGTGCCCCCCTGCGTTTGCGCCAGCGCCGGTGTCAGCGGAGAGGAAAACAAGGCTGCGATGGCGGTCGGCATTGCAATCCGACCGGCAAGTCTGACAAGGGATTTCATGATCGCTCCAGCGCTCGTGGTGTTCATTTGCAGTCGGAGACATCGATCAGGGCATCCAAAACGACGCCGCCAAGTGTTCGCACGCTCGTCACCCCAAGCCTCGCATCGTGCGGCTCGCAAGCTCGCACGTGAGACGGATGGTCGCACGGCTTTTCCATAACGTAACACACAATAGAAAATCTCAGAACTGGCATGGAAGGCATCGACGGCGGTCCTTTGGCATGGCTCCACGACGAGATCGTGCTGGAAGTCCCTATAAAAGACGCCAAGCGCGCCGTCGAACTTCTGGGAAGGCTAGGGTCGACGTCTTTGCCGAAACCCTTCCGAACGCGCCACTGAACGGTCTGGTTGAAGACCATTGCGGCTCCGATTGGGCCTCGTTGAAAGGATGAAACCGAAAAAAGGCGGAGACAAGCCGCTCTTCGTCCTGCGTTTCTTCAAATGGGTCCTGCTCTCAGCAGCGGCAGCCTTCGTGCTGGCCATCGGCGTCATCAGCATCGCCAACTACACGGACGAGCCGGTGTCTCACCCGGCCATACCACAACCGCTCCGCATTCCCGACCCGGCTCAATCGACATTCCCCATCCCAGTCTCGCCGATCGACTTCGAAAGCCTTGCGAGCAAGCCAGCCACGAAGCCTTGAACTTCACCGACCGGCCGATCGCTCCGACACCACCAGGCAAGCCCAATAAAGGCTGAACTTCACCGCAAATCTCGTCAGCGTTTCTTTCACCAGGAGCCGCCCTCGATTGGCGATTGATTTCCCAATGCGCTGCCGCTCAAGTTTAGTTCCACAGGGCTCGGAAAATCCGCGACGCCGTCTCGATAACCTGAGCGATCAGTTTCACCTAATTTTCATGTGATCTAGAAGAGACCCTATCCGCGTTTCTACCCAATGGCAGCGGATAGGTAGAGCTTTGGCAAGCTCTTTGAGGCTGGCGTCGCCCCGATTAACGTCGGATCGTCGCCAGCCTCGAATGTGTTGATCTGCGCACTCGGCGTCGCATTCCGAGGGCGATGCCGTCTCAGTTTGGCCGCGCCGACGAGTACGTTGTTTGGGTTTTTGGACGTTCGTGTGCGAGTAAGCCTTCACGCGTCTTGCTCCAATTGATGGCGCTTACACACATCGATCCTTCGGCTGGCCTCGTTGAGAAGGTCACCTTTCGCTTGAGGGTAAAATCGAGGCCGACCCGCTTCAGCAGGTGATCGCCCTTGCCGGTCCCGCTGGTCTCCAGGTCGGACGCCATCACCGACCAATATGCATCGACCTGTTTCGTGTTAATTTGCGGGTTCAATGTTGTGCTCGGTCCAGATGCTATGTACATCGGGCGCCTTCAGCGGGGGTATACCTTCAATGACAAAGAATTGGCGCCACGTTGGCGACCGCGGGTAGATGTCCCATTCGAAGGAGCAACTAGGCTGTCGCTTGCAGTCGGCCTACAGACGATACCGCTGGAAGGCGGCATGACGCCCGAAGAGGTTGCCCTGCGGTGCTCGACCTATAAGTAGAGAGTATGGAAATGAATCGCATTGTTAACGGCGTCGAACTAGGCAGAGAAGCCGAGACAAATTCAAGCGACCAGCACGTGCGCTGGTCGGGATTCGGAAGCGGACGCCCCCAGGTTCTGACCGGCGCTGACTTTTCTCCAGGATGGCGTTCCGGTGAGCGGCTCGATACTTTCTTCGCAAAGCTTGCCGAGACATTTGCCCTTTCACCAGCCGTCATCTCGAAGGGACGTGTCTGGTCATATTGCGAGTTGGACAAGCGTGCGAACCAGTTCGCTCGCCTTCTCATCGATCGGGGTGTGAGGCCGGGCGACCGGGTGGGACTTTTGCTCGACCGGTCGGCCGAGACCTATGTGGCGTTGCTCGCCGTGATGAAGGCAGGAGCGACGTTCGTTCCGCTCGCCGCCGCTTTTCCGGAAGAGCGGATGACACTGATCATCGAAGACGCCAATCTCGTGCTCGTCGTCACCATAGCCGGCTATTCGTCCCGGGTCGAACAGCTACCTGTGCCCCATGTGCTGATCGACGGTAACGCCGCCGAAATCACGGAAAAGTCCGATGCGCCGCTACAGCCGAGCGGCGCGCAATGCTCATCCGACGACACTTGTTACATCCTCTACACGTCGGGCACCACCGGCAGGCCGAAGGGTGTGGTCATCGAGCACCAAAGCATTTGCAACTTCGTACGGGTCGCCGCCGCGGCCTACGGATATCGGCCGGGCGATCGCGTCTATCAGGGTATGACAATCGCCTTCGATTTCTCCGTGGAGGAGATTTGGGTCCCGTTTGCCGCGGGCGCGACAATTGTACCGGCACCAGGCCCGCTCACGCTTGTGGGCGAGGAGCTCGCAGATTTCCTGCGAATGAACGACGTTACTTGCATGGCTTGCAGCCCGACCTTGCTGTCCTCCATCGAAAGCGACGTGCCCAGCCTGCGGACACTGCTGGTGGGCGGCGAGGCCTGCCCCCACAATCTCGTGTTGCGCTGGACAAATCCCAAGCGGCTAATCCTCAACACATATGGCCCTACGGAGGCGACCGTTACCGCCACCATGGGTGTGCTCACGCCTGACAAGCTGGTAACGATCGGCGCTCCGCTGCCCACTTACTCGATCGCTATTCTCGACCCTTCACTGCCTGCGCTAGCCGAGCCCGGCAAATTGGGTGAGATCGGCATTGCCGGCATCGGGCTCGCCGCGGGCTATCTCAACAGGCCGGATCTGACCGAGCAGAAATTCATTGCCGATTTTCTGGACTTGCCGAACAATCCGTCAAAACGCATTTACCGGACAGGCGACCTCGGCCGAATCAACGAAGACGGAGAGATCGAATATCACGGCCGCGTAGACACCCAGGTGAAAATCCGCGGCTATCGCATCGAGCTCGGAGAAATCGAAGCGGTGCTGCTGGATCAGCCAGCGATCGCCCAAGCCGCCGTCACGACCTGGGAAATTGAGCCTGGCCGCACGGAACTCGTGGCCTATTATGCACCCAAGACTGGGCTACCGCCGATCTCCCGTTCCGACGTTGCCCGTGAGCTGAAGCTGCGCCTACCGGAATACATGGTGCCCGCGTTTCTGGAGGAGCTGCCAGCAATCCCGATGACGGTTTCGAATAAGGCGGATCTTCGCCAGCTTCCGAAGCCGACCGGTGTCCGGCTTGCAGCTGATCGAACCGTCGTCCCGCCCGGCAATGACGACGAACGTTTTCTTGCTGAGGCACTTGCGGACGTGCTGACATTCGACGAGGTCTCCGTGGAAGAGCACTTCTTCGACGATCTCGGGGCCAATTCACTGCTTATGGCCCGCTTCTGTGCACGCGTCCGCAGGAGAAAAGAATGGGCGACGGCGTCCATGCGGGACATTTACCTCTATCCCACGGTCGCGCGTCTCGCAAAGCACCTGAGCATACCGGAGGAGATGGCGATAGCCACCAACGAGCCGTGTCTCACGCACCGGGCATCCAACATCTCCTATTGGGCCTGCGGAGCGGCGCAACTGCTGTTCTACGGCATCTATAGCTACGTCGGGTTGTGGCTTTTCAACAAGGGGCTCAACTGGGTATATGAAAAACTCGACGAACCGCTACAGCTCTATCTGCGCTGCGTATTGCTCTCGGGCATTGCTTTCTTCGGCATGTCGGGTGCTGCCGTCATCGCAAAGTGGCTGCTGGTGGGGCGATGGAAGCCGGAGGCTTTTCCCATCTGGGGTTTGCGGTACTATCGCTTTTGGGTCGTGCAGACATTGATCCGCACGGCCCCGGTAGTGCTGTTTCGCGGGACTCCGCTCTACAGCCTCTATCTGCGGCTTCTTGGCGCCAAACTCGGGCAAAACACCGCCATTGAATGTCGGTCTGTGCCAGTTTGCACCGATCTCATATCGATTGGCGACAATACGATTCTGCGTAAAGAATCGATGATACTCGGCTACAGGGCACAATTCGGCTATATCCATACCGGGCCGGTGACCATCGGCCGCGGTGCATTCGTAGGCGTAGGATCGACGCTCGACATCCACACCAATATCGGCGACCGCGCGCAACTCGGGCACTCGTCCTCGCTCCAGTGGGGGCAGAGCATTCCGGACGGGGAACGCTGGCATGGATCACCCGCTGTGCCGACAACGGCTGACTATTGCAAGCTCACCAATGTCCGCGTGTCGAAGGTGCGGCACTTCCTGTTCGACACGGTTCAGCTGATTATCCTCTTTACAATTATTACTCCTCTACCGCTTCTCTTCCACAGCTATTGGGAAAATGTGGGCGACGATTATCAAGAAACAATTGGCATTGTCGCGATCGGCACCACAGTCACATTGTTTGGTTATATTGCAGCTGCCCTGTTCGCGGCGACGGTGCTGCCGCGTCTCTTCCGTCTCTTTTTAAAACCGGGCCGCACCTATCCCCTCTACGGTATCCACTATTGGCTGCAGACAATGGTCGAGTTGGCCAGCAATTCCCGCGTCCTCAACCTGATATTCGGCGACAGTTCAGCGATCGTTCACTACATCAGTGCCATTGGCTGGGATCTCAACGAGGTAGTGCAGACCGGCTCGAATTTTGGAAGCAATCAACAGCACGACAACCCCCTCCTATGCGAGATCGGCAGCAACACGATGGTGTCGGACGGACTGTTCATGATCAACATGCACAAGTCCGCGTCCGCATTCAGACTTGATCATACGAGGATCGGCGAACGCAACTATCTGGGCAACAATATCTACTATCCTCCGGACGGACTGACGGGCGACAACTGTTTGCTCGGCACCAAGGTCATGGTTCCGATTGACGGCCCGATCCGGGAAAATGTCGGCCTTCTTGGAGCGCCTGCCTTCGAAATCCCCCGGATGGTGAACCGGGACAAGGAACTTACCGGAGGCCTCACCGAGGAGGAGCGGCGCCGCCGCCTGAGGCTCAAGAACCGTTACAACGCCATGACAGCGCTCCTATTCCTGGCAACGCAATGGGTCACTCTGTTCGTCACCTTGGCGATCTGGGACCGCGCCCTCAATTATTACACTGAATGGGCAGAGCTCGCGCTTTTCATTGCGGTTCTCCTTACCTCGGCGATCAGCATACCGTTTTATATTTTGGTGGAGCGCGCCAGCCTTGGCTTTGGCACGCTGAAGCCGCGGATGACGACGATCTATGACGTGAGCTTCTGGCATCACGAACGCCACTGGAAGTTGTCGGATTCGCCGATCGTCCGTCTATTCGGCGGTACGCCGTTCCGGCCGATGATCCTGCGTCTGCTTGGCGTCAAGATGGGGCGGCGTGTCTATGACGGCGGCAGCAACCTCACCGAGCGCTCTCTAGTGGAGATCGGCGACGATGCAACCCTTAATGAAGGTTGCGTCATTCAGGCCCATTCTCTGGAAGAGGGCGTGTTCAAGACCGACGTCATCAAGATCGGCAAGGGCTGCACGCTCGGTCCCGCCGCTTTCGTTCACTATGGTGTGGTGATGGGCGACGGGGCGATGGCCGATGCTGACTCATTCGTGATGAAGGGCGAAGTGCTGGAACCCAACTCCATTTGGCGCGGCAACCCTGCCAAGCTTCACCGATTTGCGATCCCCGTTATGGAAGGCGTTTTAAGGACGTCCGCCGAAGGAGGGTCGGCAATGGGGGGCGATAAACCGGCCGATGCCGGTGAGGCAGATGCCATCGTCGCAATTACGTCTTGATGGCGCGACCTCGAAACCAAGCGGGCGGCCGTCCCGTTCCCGTGATGGCTGCGATCGGGCCGTGGTCATTTCTTTTGAACTTGCCCGTGAGCAAAAATCTCGTCGCACGCAATTCGAACTCCTTTGACGAAGCAGATCGGGATGAGACCATCGCCGCACGCGGTGATGGCCGGCGAGCGCGTCGTCGGCTTTATGGAGCGTGCCGCCTGCCTGCTAGAAAAAGTGTTGATGAGGATGGAGAGATGAACATCGATCTCGAGCTGGCGGCAGGGAGCGACAATCCATGACGCTGCCGGCCGATTTCTCCACGAGGAAGTCCGAGGAAGCGTCACTGGCAACGGCGATCGCAGCAATCGCGCCCAAGGGTATTCGGGTTGGATGTCGGATCATCCGGGAAGGGGACGAGGCTAAGCTTTTGCCCGACGAGGCGCGCTCCATCACGTCACGTCACGTGGCGGCGCGGCGGGCGAGCGGTGCGGCGAGATGGATCGCCCACCGGCTGCTGGCAGAGCTTGGCGTCACCAACTACGCCGTCCTGCGCACGGCATCCGGCGCGCCGATGTGGCCGGGCGGAGTAACGGGTTCGCTGGCGCACGATGAGAGAATGGCGTTGGCAGCAGTCGCACCCGCTGCTGAGATTGACAGCCTGGGTATCGATGTAGAGCCTGCCACACCCCTCCCGGATGACATTGTCGCGCTTGTGGCCACCGAGGCTGAGATGTCAGGAATGGGACATCAACCCCTTTCAGGTCGCCTACTTTTTTCAATTAAAGAAGCTGTCTATAAGGCGGTGTATCCGATCGATCGCCTGATCTTGGAGTATGAGGATATCACAGTGGACCTCAACACGGGTCAGGCGATGACGAAAACAAACCACGCAGTACGACTCGCTTACTGCCTCACACCGCGCATCGTTGCGTTGGCGTATATTCCGGCCTGAAGATCGCGGCGCGCGTCATGATCGCAAAATCTTGGGCAGTACTGTCTCACGCCGCCACGCTTTTGAAGAACTGGATGCTCTGCGCGATCTCGGTTGGCAGGGCTGCGAAATGATCGCCGGTGACGACCGCGGTCTCGATCCTCACACCGCCAGCGAGCGCACGCTTGGCAACGAGGCCTGAGAGATGCGTCGCTTCCGTGCCGTGGGTGATGCGCACCGGGCATTTGAAACTATGGGCATAACAGACGGGCGAACGCATCTGGAATTCACGCGGGTTCTTGTCGTCGAAGCGGATGTCCTTGCGATCGTGATCGAAGAAGGCAAACGCATCCGGATCACCCGAGATTGGCGCCACGGCCCTGAACCTCTCCGCAGACATCGCTGCCAGCATGGCCAGCGTACCGCCTATGCTGTGGCCGGCGAGAAACATCCGGTGTGGATCGACGCCCGGCAGATGCCGTAGTCGGTCGGAGGCGGCGAGAACGTCGTCAACTTCGTCGTAGAAGCCGGAAAAATTGCCCTTCTGTCCATTTTCGCCGCGCAGCGATGGTATCATCACCACGTAACCGGCACCTATAAAGGGATCAACCAGTGTCCAGTCATCCTGGCCGATGGCATTGCCGCCATGTAGGAAGAGAACCGCGGGACGCGGTTTCAGGGTCCGCTGATAGCGCGAGACCCAGGCAACGAGCTCGAGTTCGCCGCCATAGCCGCTGCGGAAGAAGATCCGGTCCGCGCCGGGCGGCGCCACCAACGGCTCGTATTTGTCGGGTGCCGGCCCCTTCTTGATGAGATGGGTGCGGAACTTGCGTCGTTCTTCTTCATAGTCACCGCTCATCTCCTCAGGTTCGGCCGGCACCTCAAATGCGCTGGCTATCTGGGGCAATAGAAGACTCGCGCCAAGCGCGGCCAGGACGGTGCGGCGGCGGGTAAAACATAATGACTCTTTGGGCGCGTTCATATCCTCGGTCCAATAGTGCCACCTGGCCGAAGGATTCGGCACAGGTCAGAAGATGACGGCAACTCACATTCGGGCCATCGGCAATCTTGGTCAAGGGAACCTGTAGCGTCATTCGCCCGGAAGGCAACCAAGACCGGCCTTCACGCCAAACTGACCGCTATTTTGCGAGAGTATCATCATAGCAACGTCCGGGGTTTGGATGACCTCCCAGACGACAAAGTAGTTTCGGTGATCGCCGTGACGTCCCGACCGACAGAGCCGGGATTGGCTCAGATTGCAGCAGCGGGCGGGGCCACACACCGATCATCGCTCATTGCGGAGAAGAGAACCAACCTGCGCCGATAGTAACACATCGGCCAGACAGGCCGGTCCGCGCAGCCCCGCCTTCAACGAACCTTTGGGCGTCCCAGCTTAAGCGAACTTGTCAAATCAGGCATCAGGCGGGAAACGGCAAACTGAATCTGTCGGTATTCATCGCCACATTGCTCCGCACGCCCCTGGGGCAGCAAACCCTTTGCCACCAAATCACCAAACATTTTGGGGTCTTTGCCGTAGGTGAGGCACAGCAGATTGTAGAAGCGCTGCGCCGGCAATCCGTGTTCGTTGGCGAAGTCGAGCTTCGTCTCCTTCGCCTCGCTGGCAAACATGGTGGCGATGCTGGCAATCGTCCTGTGCGCTTCCTGCTCTCCCATTTGCAGCAGCAGGTAGGCTGTCACCTGGTCGGCAGCATCCTCCTCACGGCCGAGAACTGGAACCTTTTTCAAATTAAAAATGGCGTGAGACAACTCGTGCAGCACGACCTCCAGAAATAGCCCTGTCACGGAGTTCTCAGGCGTCAACCCTTCCGCGACCGCCGCGGGGGGAAGGCCATGGGCGAGACTCTGAATATAGAGTAGATATTCATAGCAGATGCTCACTGCCTTTTCGTCTTCGTCGTAGGATGCATTGACGTCGCCGTCGCACCCCTCCACCTTGATCGTTAGTTGTTTCGGCAGCCGCAAGCCGGCGAGACGGTCGCGGACGCGCTCAAGCACCTTCTTGTCGCGCAGCTCCTGATAGAGCGCCGTATGCTCGGGATTTTTGGGCGGAACGTAAGCGATCCTGATCGGAATAGGCTTTGCAGCTTCCGCCGCATCAAGCTGAAATATCGTGCAAACCAAGGCTAGGACCGCCATGACGATCAAAGGCCGACGCAAACCCATAGCCAGTTCCCTTCGTTTGAGCACAGCACATCGTGCGAATATAAACGCGACCGCGGTTAAAATCGACAGGAATGCTCGCAGCTAATGTGGTGGGTTTCGGCCAAGCGGCTTCTCTACCCATGTATGCCGTCGACGGATAGGAAAAACCCCTTCCGAACTTCGACACGTCCAAGAGTATCGTTGACGGCGAGCCAGCAATCCGCCTCGATCCGTGATTGATATCCCAAGCGCCGCCGTTCGGGATTAGTTCCCCTAGGCGCAGAAAATCCGCAACGCCGTCTCGATAACCTGAGCAATCATTTTCAGCTAATCTTTATGTGATTTAGAAGAAAGCCTATCCGCGTGCGCACCCAATGGCAGCGGATAGGTGGAGCTCTGGCAGGCTCTGTGAGGCTGGCGGCCCCGACTAATACGGATCGTCGCCAGCCTTAATCGAACGCGTTGACCGGCACACTCGACGTCGCATTCCGAAGGGGATGCAATAGTGGTCAAGAACCGTCCAACAGGGGGCAATGTTCAGGCTGTTTGCCCCTCGTCCGATTGTGGCGATCCGAATTGTTGAAAGGTTAATGGTTACTATCCATGACGTCGAGACCCACCCGAATTGATCAGATCGACGTATGTTTAGTGGCAACGCGTCGTCCAGAACTGCTGGAAAAAACGCTGCGGTCTTTTCACGACAATCTATTTAAGGCCTTCGAAATCCGGAGGATCATCGCCAACATCGATCCACTCTTTGGCAGCGCCTCCGATCAGGACGAATGCGTCGCGCTTATCCGATCCTACGATCCGGACGCGTTGATCAGGCTGCCAGACGCGCCAAATTTCGCTATGGCGGTTGCTTCCAACTGGTCAGCCAGTTCGGCCGACTTTATCTTTCATCTCGAAGATGACTGGCTGCTCAATCGACCAATCCATCCCGATCAACTTCAATCGTTCGTCGAATGCCCGTCGGTTGGACAGATTAGTTTTAATCATGCCAACAAGCGATGGGATAGGCGCAAACGCGGCCCATTTTGCTATGCGAGAGAGAAAATGAGGTTTCTGAATAGAAAGCTCCCATTCGGTCCAAAGCGACCGACCTTTCTCACTGGTCCGTCCTTCTTTCGAGGTTCGTTCGCCCGGCGATCAGCAGAACTGATTGACCCAGCCTTCGATCCGGAGAAGCAGTTTTGCAGAGGTCTAAATCGGCCGCTTGAACGCTATGTCGCCGATTATCGCAACCTAATCGTCGGCGAGATCGATGCCTACTATATTGAGGATATCGGACGGCAATGGAGAAGCGAGAGAGGCATTAAGAAGGAGCTAATCGCCGGCCAGTCCTACTGGACAGATCCTGCACCGCAACTGGACGAGGAGCGGTCGGCCGTCTTTCTATAGAATGCGGCTCCAGAGAAACTTGAGGAGATTGTCTCCTCGCCGCACTGTCATACGCGGCAAACGCATCGGATCGTGTTTTCCCGTCGCTCTGCCCTTTATCGTGGTCACCGCCGTCGAGAAGCCACTCTGGCGTGCAATCTCGACCACGAGATCGTTGTGGCTTCCAAAGGGATAACTGAAGGCAGTAACTGGCTGCCCAGTGATATTCTCCAACTCCGCCTTGCTGCCAGCGATCTGGCGCCTTGCTTCCACTTCGTCAAGCTCGCCGAGGCGAGCATGATCGAGCGTATGCGCACCTACTTCTTGGCCGCTCTCCATCCACTCGCGGAGCTCTTCTCGGCTCATACAGGGCTCCCAGGGCATCCGTCCTGCGTCCCATTCATTGTGGCCACCCACCTGTCGGCTGACAAAATAGGTCGTTGAAGTAAAGCCAAACTCAGCAAGGATCGGTAACCCATTGCGATACACGTTGCGATAGCCGTCATCAAAAGTGATCCCAACCGCCTTACCCGTCTTCTGTCCTGAGAGATAGAGACTGAGCTCTGCTATTGAGCACCCGATATAGCCTAATATTTTCAGCGCCCGCATCTGCCGTCGAAACCGGCTGCTGCTGACGAACATATATCTGGAACCTGTGCCGCGCGCGGGCGCCTGGGCTATATGGTGATACATGAGTACTGGGAACCCGCCGTTATTGGAAGAAGTAGCAGACGCATCAGTATTCATGGCTTCTTAAACTCAGTTGATTTGAGAACTGACCCGCCTTTTAGGTATGTTTTCGGGATCAATGCGGCGGTTAAGCCTGTTTTCTCCTTAAATGGGAAGTGGTCATTTTTTGGCGGTGGTGTGTCCAGATCATTCTGCATGTTAGCTAAAAATTCCTCCATGCGATTTTACACATTTTGGCAGTCGCGCGTCATGATCGTGATCGGAGCCGCTATGCGGCGGTTCCAGTCGCACACCGGCAGGGTTCTGTTAACCAGACTGCGTCAAATCGCCCCAATGCAGCCGAGAGTGGCTGTCGCTATCGCGCTCTGGCTGATGCCTAAGTAGAACTGGATAGCCTTAATCCTCTGTTTCAGCTTACCTTACCTTACACATGACGACGCCATTGCCCGTTTTGACCAGCTTCAGCGGATCGATGCAAGTAAGCGCATTAGCTTCACAGTCGTCCCGGTATTGATACGGCCCGTAGGGGCCTTCCGCGACCTTATTCGGTCCGTGAGAGGGACATTCCTCAGCTGAACTGCTGCGTTGGCCGCAACAAGTCAGGCCAAAAGCGGTTGCTACTAGAATGGCAGCCTTCATCGATTTCTCTGAATTGGAGGCGCCGGCCCAATTCGGACGGTCGCAATCTCCGAGACGCCTTCGGAGATGTCACTCCAACGCATGGTATCGCGGGTCGATGACGAGAAAGTTAGCGTGTCAGTCTTGATTAGGCTGCCCCATTGAGCCAATCCTTTTGAAGTGGAGCGACGTGCCGAAAGAGGGAAATTGGATCAACCCGAAAATTGAGGCCGTCGGCGTACATGGGCAAACAGCTGACAAGGCCAAGCCCCGGCCGCCAAACTCTACCCGGTCTAACCGAATGGCCCCGGGCCGAAGGCATGACGGCATCGCAGGCCCGCATGACCGCCGCAAGGTGGCTCGGGCCAGCTCCCCGCCTGCCTGAAGGGCGATGGCGACGGACGGCCCCTCATTTACTTCTTTTCGACCTGCTGGGACATCATCCGGACCTGCCGCTTCTCGAGCCCGACCAGAACAGCAACGAAGATGTCGCGACCGAAGGCGATGACCACCGCGGGGACAGCGTCCGTTACGCCTGTCTGACTCGCCCCTACCGTGCGTACGAACCCTTCGAGGACGAAACCTCCCGTTCGCCATACCTTGTCGCGAACGCCTGCAGGCTTTTGGAGTTGCGGGATTGAAGCAATGAAGGCGTCGATGCTGAACAGCACGCGTTGAATCATAGTCGCGTTATGTTCCATCTCTGCACGCCTTACGCCAAGATGTTGACCGCACGTGCCGCCACGAGCGCCAAAGTCAGTAGCGAGATAGCAGCCTCAGCCATTGTCAGCAGCTTGGCCCGCGATGATAGCGGCATCGTATCGGTGGGTGAAAATGCCGTTGCGTTCGTGAAAGCGACGAACAGATAATCCACGAACCCGGGCGACCAGCCCTGGTAGCGCTCATCCGCAATCGACATCTGAGGGAAGAGTAGGTCTGGCTGGGTCCGCAATGATACACCACGACTTGCTGGACCTCCTCTATCAATTCCCCAGAACCACAGCGCAAACGCTAAAATATTGGTGCACCATATGTTGACCGCATCGACCAGCAACGTTTGGGCTGTGCCCCCGTGTCCCCCAAGCAGTGCTTTGATCAAAAAGTACAGCGCGATGAAGTTCAGCAAGGTGATCAACATCGTCAGGCCAAGCGCGGCCCTTCTAACCAATCGTCTGCCGTACGCCAGCAGTTGGTAGTGAGCCTGGGTCGTCGCTTGCTTTGCTTTTGTCTGCACCCATGCCGTCGCGAAAGACAACGGGATGAGCAGCAGCAGCTCGATGGCGGGTGCCAACCAACGTGGTCCAATCGAAAAGTCGTCCACCAGTAGTAGTTGGAGTGCAATAACGATGACAACCGACCCGCGAGCCATCCAAAAGTCTAAGGCATGCGTATGCGGTGCGCGATGATGATGATGGGCTGACGTGTCTGAAGGAGGCATGATTTACCTGACGAGCTAAGGGTGAGGGGAGGTGATCCGTAGTCTGTTGGAAGACTAAGTAATGTGGTCGACAATGAACCCGCCGTCTTCGTCGCACGCCGGAAGTGCTTAGCTTTCTGCAGGTGGCGCACGGCGGAAGTTAGGGTTTGAGCGCATCAAGTAGTAATGCCGTGTTGATTTCCACTGAGAGCTGACCCGGTATTTCCACCGAGATTTGACCGTCTCTATGTATGTTTCGGGTTTGGTGAAGGGGTCAAGTTCCTGTTCTACTTCCTCCGGTTTTTCGGCTCATGGGCCGAGCTGTTCTTCCGTAGAGGACGAGGCCTCCTGTCCCCTGCCGGAGCGTGAGCCAGAGAACTTTTTCGGCGACTGCTTCACCTTCGCCATCGGCGAGATCGACCCGACAGGCGAGGCCGAGAAAATAGCCGGAGCCAACAACATCTACGCCGCCTAGGCAGCCTATGAGGAATATCTCCGCCACCTGAACCCGCGCTCGACTTTGCAGCTCCGGCACCGCGGCCGTGTCATACGGGAAGCGAACGCCATCGGTGAGAGCCGGGAGTGGATTCTCGCTAGGAAACGGAGGGATTGACTAGGTAGGCGCCCCGCTCCAGCTTTAAGTCTCCACCCAAGGGAGACCGCAATAATCCCGTCGCCGATGAAGGACGAGCTTTACGAGGACCGTGATACCGATTGCGAGATGGCGCTGGAGCAGAAGGTGCAGGAGGTCGTCGACGAAGCCGCGTTGGTGGGTTGGACGCGCTTAGAAGCCAGGGCTGCGATCATCAACATCGCCCTCAACCCGATGTTTGCCGAGACAGAGAATGAGCGGTCAAGCTTCCGACTGGCGTTGGTGCAGCGCAAAGGCGAGCACTGATATGGGCTCCACACCCAGATAACCGATCCATAACGAACATTCGCAGCGGCTGCGCTCATTTGCTTGGCCGAATATTTGACGACCTGAGAGCCTTACCGGCTAAGAGTGATGATGATAGAATCGTCGCATGCGCAAACAAGCATCCGGTAGCGGAGCCCACCTGGGCAGTTTGAGGGCGGCGCTAGTGACGTCAGCTCTCTTCATTACTACCCAAGCGCAGGCGACCGATTCCTACACCGCCCTGTCGCACGCCGTAGTCCTCGCCACCGTCTCGCCCGATCTAATCGACACGACTAAGATCGACCCAAGGCCTTTTGCCAGGTGTTTCAAGGCTCTAGGTCTAACTGAGAACGACCTAAAGGCCACCATTAAGGCTGGTACTCCAGGACCACGTGTCAAGCGTTGCTTCGACAGCCTCATTGGTCTGTAGATATAGCGAGGAGTGGACCAACTCCTTGACTTTCGCATGGCTATTCTCGCGCAGTGAGCGATCTGTTTATACCTCCTTAACCGTCCAATATGTGGACAACTTCACGCTGCCTATCGATGCTTACAAGCTTGGAGACGTCGGAGTTTAAGCCACATACCGATCATGCAAGGCGCAATAATAGACGGCTTCAGTGTGAATATCCCGAGAATAGTGCCGTTGGCGAAGCCAGGAAAGGATCCCTATGCTAGGCAATCTCCTATCCCCTGGTTACCGTCCTATCCTGTCGCTTCTTCGCGGCACCGGGTACCTGCTTGCTGCAACAGGCTTGCATAGCTTGCTATTGCCGCTGCGCGGACAGGCAGAGGGCTTTTCCACGGCGTCCCTCGGACTGCTCGGAACAGCGTGGGCGGCCGGCTTCGTCATCGGTTGCCTCTTGGCACCGCGACTTGTTCGCCGGATCGGGCACGTCCGCGCGTTCGGCACCTTTGCGGCGTCTAGCGCAATCATCGCATTGCTGACGGGCCTGATGATTGACCAGTATGTTTGGATCGTCCTGCGGGGCTTCACAGGCTTCGTGATGGCCGGCGCTTATATGGTCATTGAGAGCTGGTT
>NZ_JBFRDU010000037.1:0-47271 GCF_052113965.1 Rhizobium sp. RAF56 | reverse complement strand
TGGCTCTCGAACCGAGTCTTCAAATCATACGACGACATTGTCGATCACTGCTGCGATGCCTGGCGAAAGCTCGAAAGCCAGCCATGGCGGATCATGTCCATCGGTCGCAGAGAATGGGTCAATGGGTTCTGATCAGCGAGGATCCGTATAAGAACTACAGCCCAACCTCGTCGTCACTTAATCCCCTATATCTTGATGGCCACGTATACGGGAACACGGTCGAGCCGAATGTTCACCGCTTCATTTGTGCGTCAAGAAGGTCGACCGTGGATCGACCTCGAACGCGGTGTTTATCATAGGGCTGCACCGCGCGAGAATGTGCCGCCAACGAAACAGGCTCCGTCAATCAAAATCCCCATGCGTCTGCTGCGATATATGCGGCGCTGGTATAGGGCGGGCCGCAAATACCCAATCGAATATCAAGGCGAACCGATCACTAAGAGCCGCGCACTTCACCGGCTCATAAAGGAGCTGTTTCCAGACAGAGGGCTCGTGCCGCATTGCTTTAGGCATACCGCCGCGACTTGGTTGATGCGCAAGTCAGAGCTTTCGGTGCACGACATCGCCGGGTTCCTTGGAATGTCCCTTGAGATGCTTGATCGGGTTTATGGGAAACATCGCGTTCACCATCAGCAGGGTATCGATGATGCAATCACAAAGGGTGGGATTGGAAAGACAAAAAGGGATGAAACCGACGGTGAAGACTTCAGCTATGGCAAGATCGCACCGGGCGATACCGGGAGAAACAACTCAAATAAGGCCAAACCAACTCAGATCAAAATGTCCGAAAGAGCCCAGAAACTGGGGAAGAAGCTACTAGTCGCGGCTGAGTAAACAAAATTCGGGAAACGCAGCTTCAAACTCATCGGTCGCCCTTTGACGGACAGAACGAAGCTTCAGCCAATCCCCAAGAAATCGAAAGCGATAATATGACGAACATAGGACCGTCGATATCGACGAGATCTTCTCCACTGCGGTCTGAATGATTGCAGGCACCTTACTCAAACCAAACGCTCGAACGAAAGGCCTCTGATTATAGGCGAGGCTGCCGTCAAAGCTATTGATCAGCAATCGTACACCCAGCGATTGGGCAATGCGCGCGTACCAGTCGACAAACCACAAAGCATCGCTAACGATCAAGTCTGGACGTTGTCGCTGCAACTCCTCACTCAATCGGGACGCCTCCCGCCCAACTCCCGCAGTGACTTTGGGGTAAACCGTTAGATAGTATAGGTAGTGACAAAAGCTGGTGAAGATACCGGGCCGCTTAAAGAAACTATCCAGTTTCTTGTCCAGTTCCTGCCGCGGAATAACGTCCAGCTCAAAAGACTCGAACTGGAAGCGCTTCAACAATGGAACACATTCGCCGG
The DNA here is from genome assembly GCF_052113965.1 of Rhizobium sp. RAF56. Classification (NCBI taxonomy): domain Bacteria; kingdom Pseudomonadati; phylum Pseudomonadota; class Alphaproteobacteria; order Hyphomicrobiales; family Rhizobiaceae; genus Rhizobium; species Rhizobium sp. RAF56. Next base: position 45,901 of record NZ_JBFRDU010000037.1, on the reverse strand, counting down.
CGATATAGCATTTGATATGATACCCCGCCTACTTCAAGGTATCTGCCATCTTCAGAAGGGGCTGGAGGTGTCCGAAATCATGAATAAAACAGATGATCGCGACCGAGCGCTGTTTATGCGGTGCTAGGGGAAAGTCCACAAAGTATCTCCTTGTCTCGACGACAGAGACGCCCACCGAATCCACCGAGGCAATGCACGGGCTCTCATCAATAGATTGATCTCTGACTGTTGCAATTCACCTCAATGCGTTCATCAATACTTACGCCTTTGCCTGCCGCAATAACAGGATGTCTCGCTGTAGCCTGATGATAGCCGATAGAGTGTTGCGTCGATGACGTTCGATCCTGACATCCGGCGGGCTCATCGCGGCGAAGATTTCCTGCCAGCGGATCGATACCGCACATATGCCCACCCCGGACCAGGCGGTACTATATATTTGTTTTCGTTTGCATTTTCTGAGCGCTCAGTTTCTTTTCTCTCTGACCAATCTAATCAATCAGGAACGAGCGGATAGTCCGACAATGGGGGTTTCACTTCGTCCGTGTGGCAAGCGCGAATAATACCTTTGACGGCTACCCGCCACCTATGGATACGGATGCTACTATGGCCGTGCTTGGCGGAATAATGGCCGGAGCGCGATCGGCGAAGGGGGCAGGCGAGCGAGCTTCTCGCACAATGGGCGGCGGACGAGGTTTCCCGCAATCTTCGCGAAAGCTCGCTCTGTCGGCAATTTCCTCAGACGGCTTGCGCGATGAACGCCATGCTAGCCTTGAGCGGCCGTGCGGGATCCGTAAGCGCGTGGACTTCCGTCGCAAAGGGCTCGAAGGAGAAGGGACCGTCGTAACCGTCGGCAATCAGCGCGCGGATCTGGCCGATATTGTCGAGCCGGTCCTTGCCATCGACCAGAACCCGATGCGGGTCGCGCATCTCGGCGACCGTGACGCTCGGATCGACCACGCCGGATATATGGATGAGGCCCGTCAGATGCCCAAAAAGCGGCGCTTCACCCGCGAGATGGTGGTGGAAGGTATCGTGCACGAGCCGGAACGTTGCCTGAGCGCCGAGTTCCTCGATCGCGTTGGCGGCTTCCGTCTTCGAACTCAGCGAGCAGACGGAGAAGCCGAGCGGCTCGACGAGGCCAATGATGCCTGCGGCATCGAGCATGGGTCTGAGCGCCGCAAGCGCGGCCAGCAGATTTCTGTGGCGGACACCCTCGTCCTTCCCGCTCCCGTCATTGACCGGAACAAGCACGAGCGCCTTGGCACCGCAATCGCGCGCATAGGCGATAAGTTCCGCCGCTTCCTTGGCGCGTTCATCGTTCCATTCGTTGAAACGCTGCAACGCGTTGATCGACAGTATCGTCAAACCGTGGCGTTCGGCTGCGTCTCGGACAACGCTCGCCGGCGTGCTGCCGATATCGGCGTTGCCCGGTAGATCATTACGGATCTCGACCCCCGAAACGCCGAGCGCTTCGGCCATCGCGAAGAACGCTTCGATCGACAGTGACGGCGCGGACATATGGTTTAGCGCGAAGCGAATCTTGTTCATGCTGAATTTCCTCCTGGCAACACTTGAGCTGCGGGATGTCACCTGCCGCTCTTGGCCACATGGCTAGCGAAAATAGCCTTGCCGTTCCATGGGAACTGAGACTGACGCGCAATCATCGGTGATAGAAAAATTAAGCCTTCTGCAAGACTTCCATCATTTGACAGAACTCGCAGAGACCTCATTTCCAGTTCGCTAGAGATTTTCCGACACGAAGATGTCGAACGGCAGAAAGAACTGGCCTGGCATCTCCGCCTGTCCACGCTCAAGCGCCCCGGTCATCAGCGACACCAGCTCCTTGCAAAGGGCGGCAAGCGGCGTCGCGATCACCATCGTGACCACGTCGTCGGCGAGCGCCGCCTTCGATTCCGGCGTCAACTCGTTGACAACGACGGCGAGTTTGCCGGAAAGCCTTTCCTCACGGATCGCGGAAATGGCGCCCTCCATGCCGCCGCCGCAGACATAGAAGCCGGCAAGGTCGGGATACCGCTGCAGCAGTTCCACCGTCGCCTCGTGCGTGATCTCCGCGGTCTCGAGATTGATCAGCGTATCGACGACTTCGAATTGCGGCCCATTCTCTCGAAAATAGGAGCGGAAGCCGATCTCGCGCAGTTCGTGCCCGTGAAAACGGTGGCTGCCGACGAAGCATGCCACCTTGCCGGGCCGCCTCGCGGTTCTGGCGATCATCCAGGCTGCGGTGCGCCCCGCCTTGCGGTTGTTGACGCCGACATAGGCTTCGCGAACACCGGATGCGAAATCCGAAAGCAGCGAGAAGACGGGAATGCGCTTGTCTTTCAGCTCCTCGATCGCGGCGGTAACCGCCGGATAATCCGGAGCAACCAGCGCGATTGCCTGGCTGCGTCCGGCCTCCGCCTTGAGCGTTTCGACGATGGCAGTCGGCGTCGCGGCAGAGGCGAAATCGATGTGGACCTTGATGCGGGCATCGGTGACCGCCTGCGCGGCCGTTTCGATTTCCCGGGCGAAGGATTGGTAGAAGGCCTGCCCCGGCTTTTGCAGCACGAAGCCCAGCCGGTATTGCGGCAGGTCCTCGAAGATCCGCTGCCGAAGGAGCCCGATGGCGTAATAGCCGATCGCCTGGGCGGCATCGTAGACGCGGCGCGCCGTTTCCTCGCGTACGCGGTGACGCCCGTTCAACACCCGGTCGACGGTGGCGACGCTGACGCCGGATGCTTTGGCAAGATCGGAAATCGTGGGCCTGCGCATAGGTGATCCTGACATTTTCCATCATTAGCATGATATGAATGCATGATGGTTTTTGATAGATTACATCATTGCTGCATTGAGACCCGCCCAAAGTCAACCTATTCTGCGGTCATGGGAGCGGCGACGACCGAAGGCAGCAGCCGCGCAAGTGCCGATAGGCATCAGGAGGCGACATTGACCATCCGAAATACCAAGCGCGATTACAGCCTTCTCGGCCCAAGCGGCCAAGCTGCGGTAGAGGCGGGCCTTGCCGCGGCCGAATGGTACCATACCGACATTCCGCGCAAGGAGATGAAGGCGCTCATGCAGCGCTCCGATCACGCCGCCATTCGCGACACCGCCCTTTGGCTCGGCAGCATGGCGATACTCGCAGGCCTCGGCGTCTATTTCTGGGGATCGTGGCTCTCAGTGCCGTTCTTCCTCACTTACGGCGTTCTCTACGGTTCGGCCTCCGACAGCCGTTGGCACGAGTGCGGACACGGCACGGCGTTCAAGACGCGCTGGATGAACGATGCGGTCTATGAGATCGCCTGTTTCATGATCATGCGCAATCCGGTGACCTGGCGCTGGAGCCATACCCGCCATCACACCGACACCGTCATCGTCGGCCGCGATCCGGAGATCGCCGTCATGCGGCCTCCGGACCTGCTAAGGCTGATCCTCAATTTCTTCGGCATTCTCGACGTCTGGCATGCGCTCGTCGATATGGTTCGCAACGCTAGCGGCATCATCAGCGCCGAAGAAAAGACCTTCATCCCTGAGATGGAACAGGCGAAGGCGATCCGCGTGGCGCGGATATGGGTGGCGATCTATCTTGCGACGTTCGCGGCCGCCCTGTGGTTTGGATCGATCCTGCCCTTCGTGCTGATCGGCGGCCCACGCCTCTACGGCGCCTGGCATCACGTCATGACCGGCCTCCTTCAGCATGGCGGGCTTGCGGACAACGTCATCGACCATCGGCTGAACAGCCGCACCGTCTATATGAACTCGATCAGCCGTTTCATCTATTGGAACATGAACTATCATGTGGAGCACCACATGTTCCCGATGGTTCCCTATCATGCCTTGCCGAAGCTGCACGCCATGATCCGGCACGATCTTCCCGCACCCAATTCCTCGATCTGGTCGGGCTATCGCGAGATGATCCCCGCCTTCCTGCGCCAGCTGCGCAACGAGGACTATTGTCTGCGGAGAGAGCTGCCGCCGACAGCACGGCCCTATCGCGAGGAATTTCACCAGGACCTGGCCATGGCAGCGCAATAAGCGCCGCCACCGATGACGATGCAAGGGAGGAGAACATGAGCGGAAATTGGATCGAAGTCTGCAGCGCGGACGAAATCGACGAGGAGGATGTCATCCGCTTCGATCATGCCGGGCAGACATTTGCCGTCTACCGCAGCCCGGACGACGAATATTTCGCGACCGATGGCCTGTGCACGCACGAGCAGGTTCATATCGCGGACGGGCTGGTGATGGACGACATCATCGAATGCCCCAAGCACAACGGCCGCTTCAACTACAAGACCGGGGAGGCCAAGGGCGCGCCGGTCTGCGTCAATCTCAGGACCTATCCCGTAAAAGTCGAAGACGGAACCGTCTTCATTTCGCTCTGAGGACCGCGCCATGTCTCATTTTCTCATCATCGGGGGAGGGGAGTGCGGTGGCCGCGCGGCCTTCGCGCTCAGGGAAAAGGGCTTTGCCGGCGACATCACGCTGATCGCCGGCGAGCCGCACGCCCCTTACGAACGGCCGCCGCTTTCGAAGGTGGGGCTGATCGAGGCGGCCGAGCCGAAATGGATGGCCGCCATCGAGAAGTACAGCGAAGGCGCCATCGATCTTGTAACAGGCGTTGCCGCAACATCGATAGACACGACGGCTCAAGCCGTCGCGTTGTCTGACGGGCGCAGCCTGCGCTACGACAAGCTGCTGCTGGCAACTGGCGGAAGCGCACGCGGATTTCCCGGCGTCAAGTCGACGCATGGTCGTATCCGCACGCTTCGAACGCATGCGGACGCGTTGGCGCTTCGGCCGATGATGGAGACCGGCCGCCACGTCGTCATTATTGGCGGCGGCTTCATCGGGCTTGAGCTGGCAGCGAGCGGCCGTCACCTCGGCGCGCAGGTTACCGTCATCGAAGGCCTTCCCCGCGTCCTGAAACGCGGCGTGCCTGAGGAGATCGCGGAGGTGATCTCCGAGCGTCATCGGCAGGAAGGGGTAGATCTGCGCTGCGGCCAGGCGATCAAAGCATTGGAGGAGCACGCCCACGGCGCCTGCATACTTCTTGCCGATGGGGAAACGATCGAAGCTGACTTAGTGATTGTCGGTATCGGCGCGTCGCCGAACACGTCTCTTGCCGAGGAAGCCGGACTTGCCATCGAGAATGGCATTGCGGTCGACGCGTATCTGGAGACCTCTCACCCCGGCATCTACGCCGCCGGCGATTGCTGTTCATTTCCGCACCCGCTTTACGGCGGGCGGCGCATCCGGCTGGAATCGTGGCGCAATGCGCAGGAACAGGGGGCGCTGGCTGCTGCCAACATGCTCGGCGAAAGCATAGCCGTTTCGGCCGTTCCCTGGTTCTGGTCGGATCAATACGACATGACGTTGCAGATTGCGGGCCTATCCGAAGGCGCGACGACCACGCTGCGTCGCGATCTCGGCGAGGGCGGATTTCTGCTTTTTCATCTCGATCATACAGGGCGCCTTATTGCCGCCAGCGGCATCGGCCGCGGCAATGCTGTTGCACGCGACATCCGGCTCGCGGAAATGCTGATCGCGGCGCGGGCTTGCCCAGCGCCGGAGGCTTTGACGACAAGCAGCGTCAAGCTCAAATCGCTGTTGGCAGCATAAGTCGGCGGTCGAGTTGAAGGGCGCCCTTGACGAAGCCCGGCCGACAGCCAATGTTCGCCCAACGATAAACGTCAGGGATGAACGATGAAGTTGATTGGCATTTCGGGAAGCCTCCGCAAGGGTTCCTTCAACACGGAGCTGCTTCGCGCAGCCGTCGATCTTACGCCTGAAGGCGTCGAGATTGTTCCCGAAACCATTCACGGCATACCGCTCTACGATGCCGACGCGGAGACCTCCGACGGCATCCCGGAGAAGGTTCAGAGATTGAAGGATTTGGTTGCAAACGCGGACGGTCTCATGCTGTTCACGCCGGAATATAACAATTCAATTCCGGGGGTCTTCAAGAACGCGATCGACTGGATGACGCGGCCGGCAAGCGACATACCACGGGTTTTCAACGCCAAGCCTGTCGCGGTTCTCGGTGCATCGCCCGGCAATTTCGGTACCCTCCTCAGCCAGACGGCGTGGCTGCAGGTGCTGCGTACGCTCGGCACCAATCCCTGGTTCGGCGGACGTCTGATGGTGTCGCGCGCCACCGCTGTCTTCAACGAAGACGGCCGCATTACCGACGAGAAGGTCAAAGACAATCTCGCTGCCTTCATCAAAGGCTTCGCTGCGTTTGTCGAAAGCGCCAAACGGCCCTGACGCGGGTATCCGTCCGCCGCTATCGTCCGTGGCACAAGCGTTCGACAAGCGTCGGCACCATGGCGTCAGCCGCCTTCTCGGGGAGGGGATGTAGCCCGTCAGGGATAACGGCGGCGAGATCATCGCCGTAGAGGCGTGTCCACGCAGGGCGGTGATCGACGAACTCCATCGATCGCTTCTCGGCCTCCTCGCGGTGCGCCTCGATATAGCTCTCTGCAAACGGCCGCATCCATCCGCGCATGCCGATAAACGGGTTCATGGCCATGACGAGAACGCGTGACTGAGGCAACCCGCGGTGAAGGCCGTCAAGGATCGTCGCGACGTTGCGGCGGCTCGCGTCCACCGTCATGAAGCGGTTCAGCGCCGCGTCGTTCGCGTAGAACTCCAAGAGGACGACATCTGGCGCTGCACTTACCACCGCATCTATTTGTCCGATGGCCCACTGCGAGGTCGCGCCGGCCTTTGCGACGATCGAAATCTCCACCGGCCGCGAAAGGCATGTTGAAAGCGCTGCGCGCAACGGCTCCTGCCAGCCGCCACGGGCCGTCAACGAGGTTCCGAAAGTGACAATCTCCAGCGGTCGGTTCTCGCTTTCGGCCTGCGCGGCCCCCCCAAATATCATTCCCAACGCAAAAAGCGCTGCCAGCCGATATCGCCGGACGGCGTTCAACCAGCCGCCTCACGGCGCACCCGCGGCGTTGATACCTTACGGGGCAGGATCCGCGCCGGAACCCCAACCGCAACCGAATCGGCCGGAACATCGCAGAGCACGACCGCGTTGGCGCCGATCGCGGTGCGGTCGCCGATTGCGATCTTCCCGAGGATCTTGGCGCCTGCGCCAATATCGACGTTGTTGCCGATGGTCGGCACTTCGTTCGGCTCGTCGATCGACTTGTTGCCGATCGTGACGCACTGGCGGATGCGGACATCGTCACCGATCTTCACATCGGAGTGGATGATGATTGCTCCGAAATGTTCGATCACACAGCGCGCGCCGATCTGGACATGCGGACCTATGTAGATGCCGAGGAAAACCTCCGAAAGCTTGATCAGAATACGGTGCACGATCGCAAAGGGCAGTCGCACCACCCGGTTGGAAATACGATTGATGGTCATGCCATATCGATGAATCGCGAGCGCCCAGAAACCCTGCGCCAGCAGTGGTTTTTTATAGGCACGATAGTCCCGGCATATGTCTTGCCACATCCTTGTGAACGTCCTCGATAAACCAGTTCGTCGATACACGTTCGACCCTGCGCCTCGAAGCGCATCGGCAGATTTGCGCGTCTAATTCGAGATGGTCGATGTGCTGCTTACTGCCCCGCGCGGCCGGAAGGACGCGCAACGGACGTTCTCTTTCAACCCCGCTTACCTCTTCATATTGCAGCGAAAAACGTCAGGAAAACGGCGGGGTGCGTTTCATCATAAAGTGCATAATTTTGAAAAGGCAAGGCTTGCGAACGGGGCCTGCCGCCACGAATCTGCACCTTCAGGGTCGCCTCGGCGCCTCGCTTCCCCTATGCTTTAGCGACGAGCAATAGATGAGGGCTTGCATTGCTGTTCAGACTTTTACTCGCGGTTCACCTGGCAGTTTGGCTGATAAATCCCGAAGCGCTAGGGATCATGGGATCCGCAAACCAGCTTCACAAATCCCTGCTTTTCGCAGCCGGCGTGACCTTCCTTCTAACCCGTCGAGTGGATCGTGTGGTCCTGCTCATGATCGCCTTGATCATCGGCGCAACCGCGATCTCGGCCGGTGTTACGGACTTTCCCTATTTCGGAATCGGCCGCTATTTGAAATCGGCTTTCTCTCTGCTCAGCATCCTGCTTCTGCTTGCCGGGAGGCCGACGATCGAAGACCGCAATTTCCTGCTGCGCCTGCTCGCATGGGCGCCGATCGCTTGCGTCGCCATCGGCGCCGTCTACAACGTCGTCGGTATTCATCCCCTGTTTGCAGTCGACTTCCTGTCGGTGAACCGGCTGCAGGGAAGCAACATTCCGTCCGGGCTCGGCAGCATCTGCTACGTCGGCGCGATCGCGGCTGTCTTAGCCTCAGCGTACATCGACCGGCGCTATCTCTGGGTCTGCGCCGCCAGCATGGCGATCCTGACGCTCTGTGCCGCGCGCATGCCTTTTGCCATGGCTGCGGTCGTCTCCATCGTCGCCTTCTACACCTACCATGCCCGCACGCTCGGCAAGGCGTATCTGGCGACCTATGCGCTGATCCTTGTCGGCGGCCTCGGCGCGATCGTTGCCGGGCAAGGCATCCTCAACCGCTTCGAAAGCGACAACAACAGCGGGCGCGACCTGATCTGGCAAGCGCTCGACAGCGTGCGCCGCGACTATCCCCTCTTCGGCATCGGGCTCGGCCACCAGATCGAGGTGGTGCCGGACGAGGTCATCGAACTCACGAAGACGATCGCCGCCCACAACGAATATCTGAGGCTCGCGCTTGAGACCGGCTATTTCGGCGTCGTCACCATCGTCGGCCTGTTTGTGGGCATTTTCGTCTACATGTTCCTGACCCGTCCCCTGGCGCGAACGACGCTCTTCGTGGCGATGGTGGCGAGCTTCTTCATCTACTGCCTGACCGACAACGTCATCAGCTCGAACGTCAGTCTTTTTGCGCTCGTGATGGCAAGTTTCATCTCGATTCGCCCGCTATCGGAGCGGCCGCCCGTGCCTGCCCATATGCGGCCTCGGCGCTTCCGTCAGGGCTCGCCGCGTTGGCCACGACCTTCCTTTTCAAGGCGGTAGCACGCGATCCGAGTGGCAAACTCGATGGCCTTTTTGCGATGCAGCATCCTTGAAAAAGGCCGTCTTTGGCCAAACTATGCCCCCATTTTCGATATCTCTTAAACAGAAGCGGGGACCAAAAAACGACAATTCATCAGGCCTAAGGCCGAAACGAAACCCATTTCAAGGTCAGGGGGTACAAGCCTATGACGACAAAAGTGGACATAGTGGCCATTGGTTCTGAGGGAGGGCATTGGGAGCAACTGATGCTGCTCTGCGAAGCCTTCGCCGACATGGAAGTCCTCTTCGTAACGACCAAGCGAGAACTTCTCGAACAAGCCAAAGTGCCAAACGGCAGGGTCGTCAGCGACTGCAATCGCGACCGGCCACTCGAAACCGCCAGATGCCTTTGGCAATGTGCCAGGCTCATCTTTTCCGTTCGCCCGAAGATGGTCGTGACGACAGGGGCAGCACCCGGTCTGCTTTGCCTTGCCATGGGCAAGCTGATCGGCGCCAAAACGATTTGGGTCGAAAGCTTCGCCAACGCAGAACAACTTTCCCTATCGGGAAGGATCGCCCGCCATTTCGCTGGCACCCGCCTGACGCAATGGAAGCATCTGTCGCACTCGGGCGGCCCGCTCTACGAAGGAGAATTGCTATGATCGTCGTGACCGTTGGGACCCAGTTGCCGTTCGACCGGTTGATCCAGATGATGGACGAGCTGGCTCCTGCCCTGAAAGATCAGGTCTTTGCGCAAACCGGCGCGGGCCAATATACGCCGCGAAACATCCGCGCAAGCGCATCAATGGCACCGGCGGAATTCGAGGCAATGCTGCGGCAAGCGTCCGTCATCGTTGCCCATGCCGGCATCGGCACGGTGCTGAAGGCCTATAAGTATCGCAAGCCGATCGTGCTCGTCCCGCGCAAAGCCGAGTTCGGCGAACACCGCAACGATCATCAACTCGCAACTGTCTCCAAGCTCGGTGAACGGCGTGGCATTTACATTGCCCACAACAAGGAAGAGTTGCTGCGGCTTCTGGACGGCCCGCTGATGCCGCCGGTCCCCGAGGAAGCGGCATCGGCCGGCCGCCGGCGCCTACTCACCTTCCTGCATCGCGAAGCCCGCGACGCAGTGAGAGGCGCAAACCATTGACGGGCGGACAGGAGAGTTCCAAACGCCGCCCGGCCTTGGTGATGATCTCGACGACTGACATGCTCTCGGATCGTCGTAAGCACCTTTCGCGCATGATCGGCTCGGTGCAGGACTTCGCCGACCGCAATCCGGATGTTGCCGTCAGGCTTCTCCTCTTGCTGCAGCGATGTGACGGCGAGCGGCTGGCTGCATCAGGGGCAGCCTTTCCTGCATGGGTGCGACTCGAAGTGATCGACCGGAGGGTATCTCTTTCAAGAGCACGCAACATGCTCATCGGGCAAGCCTGGGAAGGCCTCGCCGACGAGGACATATTGTGCTTCCCGGACGACGACTGCTGGTATCCGGCGGGCACTCTGGAAACCGTCTGCGAAGCCTTTTCTGAGGAGAAGCCGCTTGATTTCTGGTTCTGCCGCTACGGAGCCGAGCCAGAGTCCGCGGCGTCCTTCCCGGCACGGCGGCCGGGGCTGCAGGACACGATCTCGCGCGCGTCCTCGAACACGATCTTCGTTCGGGGCAGAATCGCCAAGACAATAGGCGGGTTCGACGAAGGTCTCGGCGTCGGCGCAACCCTGATGGGAGGCGAGGACACAGATTATGCGATCAGGGCTTACTACGCAGCCCGCGACCGCCGCTTCGTCGACGCGCCGGTTGTCGGTCACCGCGATCCAGATCTGCAGTTTCGGACGTCCTATTATCCCGGTTCGCTCAAGGCGGTGACGCGATACGCGTTGAGGAGTTCGGCGGGCTTTTCAGCCGCGGCGCGTAAAATTGCGGTCGGAGGCTGGTATGTCGCTTCCGGCCACATGCCGTTCAGAAACTATCTCGGCGCGCTTCGAGCCGTGATCCAGACCGGTTAGGACGGACGATGCGCTCCCTCAACAAACTGATCAAACTACAGCGTTTCCTGGTCAAGTGCAGGCGCTGGTACCACGTGCACATATGGGGCATGGACATCCATCCGACCGCGGTTTTGTCGCTGAGCGCGCGGGTGGACCTGACCTATCCCAAGGGGGTCCATATCGGCGCCCATACCTACGTCGCGTTCGACGCGGCGATCCTTAGCCACGACATGACGCGGGCGATCAAGACCGATACCGTTATTGGCAAGAACTGCTTCATCGGCGCGCGCAGCATCATTCTGCCCGGCGTGACCATCGGCGACGGCAGTATCGTCGGAGCCGGCAGTGTCGTCACGAAGGACGTGCCGGCGGCCACCGCCGTCGGCGGAAATCCCGCCAGAATCATCAAATCAGGCATCGAGGTCATGGAATTCGGGCGTGTTAAAGCACGCGTGCTGCAAGCCGAAATACCGGCGTCCCGCGCCGCTGTTTGACCGGGTTCAGACCCTTCGCCCAACTCGGAGAGATAAATGCTGATCGACGCAACGGAAATCATGGACCAACACAGAGGTTCGGCCTCACACCGCTTGATGATGGCGCAGTTGAAGCAACGGCTGGCGGAGATCAAGGCGGTGCTGCCGGTGGATCGGCCCCTCGTCTACCTTGACTATCCAGTCCACGACAACGTCGGCGACCTCCTCATCCACCAGGGCGCCGACGCCTTCCTGCAGGATCACGGCTACCGCGTTCTTGGCAAATTCAGCACCCATGATTTCTGCGAACGCATCGTCAAGACCGAACCAAATATCCGACTGAAACCGTCGATCCGGCGTTTGGACGAACTGGTTTCCAGAAACGGTGCCACCATCGTCATGCACGGCGGCGGCAATTTCGGGGACATTTGGCCGGAATTCCAGCAGTTCCGCGAGTTCATCGTCGAGCGCTATCCAAACACCCGCATCGTCATCTTCCCGCAGTCCATCCATTTCGGCAGCCGGGAAGCACAGACGCGCGCCGCGCGCCTTTTCGGCAAGCATAAGCAGCTCTTCATTTTCGTCCGGGACGCCGAATCCCTGGCTTTTGTCCGCGACGAGTGCGGACTGCCTGGCGACGTCATGCCGGATATGGCCCACCAGCTGTGGGGCCGGCTCCCGGCATCCGGAAACGGAAACGGCGAGATGCTGATCCAGCGGCGACGGGACAAAGAAACCCGAGATGGCGACCGCCTCGATAGGGGCGCGTTCGACTGGGACGATCTGAAGAGCGCAAACGACGTCTTCACGATCCGCGCCTTGCGCAAATGGCAGGTCATCGACAATCCGCTCCAGGGCGTCGTCTCAAATTATGCGCTCTGGCGTATTTTCCGCGACAAGCTCATCAAGCGCGCGGTCGACAAGCTGGAGCCCTATTCGGGGATCGATACCGATCGCCTTCACGGCATGATCCTCGGCGCACTCATGGGCAAGCAGGTTCGCTTCGGCGACGGGCACTATGGCAAGCTGCATCGCTATGCACGCGCCTGGCTCAGCGAATCCCCCCTCCTCGAGAGCGCCGACAAGCAGACATCCGCCTGAATGAACAGAAAATACCGGAGAAAATCGGCCGCATGACCAAACGCCTGACCCGAAAAGTCGTTGCTGCAGTGCCGTGGGCGGTCGGCGAAGGTGTGATGAACGGCATCGTCGGCATCGGCCAGATCTTCCTGCTTACCTGGCTGTTGAAGCCCGTCGACATGGGGCATGCGGCAATCGTTATGGCGATCGTCGGCACGATCGAGATCCTTGCCTCGATGGGGATCTCCGACGCAGTCGTCGGCGCCCCGTCGTCCGACACGCGGCTTACCGACTCTGCCTTTACTGGCGCATTGGTGCTCGCAAGCGGAGCCGCAATCGTCTCCTTCCTGGTCGCTGGTCCTGTCGGCCGATTCTACGACGACCCGCTGATCACCGACCTGATCCGGGTCGCAGCGATCATTCCGCCGCTCAACGCGCTTCTTGCCGTGCCCTCCGGGCTGCTCGCACGAAAGATGCGGGCAGCCGCGCTGACGCTGAGAATGACGCTCGGGCGCCTTGCCCTTCTGGTCTCCACCGCAATCTTCGCCTATCTACACTTCGGAGCCTGGGCGATCATCTTCGGCAACATCGTCGGCGCACTCGTCTCCGGCATCGTCCTTCTCTTCACCATGTCACGGTGGCCACGCCTGAGATATCATCACGGCGACTTCAAGAGCCTCGTGCGGTTCGGCGGCGCGTTGAGTTTCGAACGCCTCGTGTGGAGCCTGATGACGCGCTTCTTCTGGCTGATCATCGGCTATATCCACGGACCCACCATTCTCGGCTATTTCCAGTTTGCGCAGAGACTGGTCGACGAGACAGCGAACCTCGTACAGACCTTCTCGATCCGCTTCGGACTATCGATTTTCGCCGCCCTGAAACGGGCGGGGCGCGATCCAACCGAGGCTTTCCTGAACGTAACCCACCTGATCACGCTGGTGGCATCGCCAATTTTCATGGGCATCGCGGTCGTCATGCCGGACACCATGGGCACGATTTTCGATGCACGCTGGGCTCGCGGCGTCGAAATCACCCAGCTTGCCGCACTCGGCTGGGTCATTGCCTTCCCGCGCAGCCTGGTCGGCCCGGCTCTTAGAGCACAGGGCCACCAGTCCTCGCTCGTCATCTATTCCGTCATCTGCTGCATCGTCACGCTTGCCGGAGGTTTCATGACCAGTGGCCAGACACTTCACTTCATCGGACTTGCCTGGGTGGCCCGCCACTTGATCGGCCTCCCATGGAGCTTCTACGCGATCGACCGATATCTGAAGATCAGCGCTTGGCGGCAGATAACCTCCTCCGCAAGACCGTTCCTGGCAACTGTCTTCATGGGCGTGATCGTCTATGCGCTGTCTCGCCAGCTCAGTGAATGGCCGCCCATGTCGCGGCTCGGCGTTCTCTGCGCGACGGGCGCGCTTTCCTATCTCGCGCTCGTTGCCTTGCTGGACCGGACCACCGTCGGTCTGCTGGTCGGACAGATCAGGCGGGCGAGAGGCAAGCCCGCTTAAGCGACTTGCCTCATGCCAACGCGATCTGGTTCAGCTTTTCATAGATGCCCGCACCACTCTCCGCCTCGATCTTGCGAGCGAAGAAGTACGCGCCGGTCGTGAACTCCGGGAGGTCGGCCTCGCGCAACACCTTCGGGTGACCGTGGCGAGACCCGCGCATATCGTAGTAGCGCCTGTTGTCATTCGTGAAGTTGAACGCGCTGTTGTTCACGAGGACGGTCTGGAAGAAGGCTTCATCCGGAATGAGGACATGGCGGAAGTAGTCGACGATGCCTGGCTTTTCCTGCGCGAAGTCAAGCAGATAGTCGCAGCACTTCCGCCGCAGGATATGCCAATAGCTCCCCGCATAGCAGCGGAAATCAGTGGAAAATGGCGCCTGCCGCGCCTCTCTGCCGACGAGCAGCCCATAGGCCGTGTTCAGCCGATACGGCAGCGAGAAGCGCTCCATGGCGATGCGGGGGGCGGCCAGCACTTTGCGCTGCGTCGCGCTCAAAGTGTCGCTGAGCTTGCGGTACTGAAAATAGTAGCGGTCGCGCCCGTGGCCCTGCGGCCAAAACATTGGCGCCATTTCCCGCGGATCCTCCTTGAGGACGTCGAAGTGATGCAGAAAACCATCCGTCCCGGTGGCCGCCAGCTCCTCGGAAAGCGTGCGCAGCGACGAAACCGGATAGTCGCTGCCGCTGAGGTTGACCAGCCACTCAAAATCGATCCCCCTGTCGCGAATGAACTTAAGGGCGGAAAGATATCCATCGACGATCAGAAAATCGCCCCGCCCGCCACGGCCAGTGGTCAAATGCACCCGCTGGTCGTTACCGAACATTGCCGGATCCAGGGGAGGCGAGCGGTCATCGTGGCTGATAACCACGTGCGATTCTGGGCAACCCCTTCGCAACGTCGCGACCAACTGGCTGATCTGAGCGGGATTGCGGTGGCTTTGAATGAGAAACAGCAACATATTCTGTAAGTGGCCTCCGTTTTCTTGATAGCGCGCATCGCACTTCGCTGCACTGCAGCAAACTTATTTCGCGCCGCCGAAGTCAACCGCGTTGACCCTTTGCCTTCTCGCCCCACATTGCGAACAGACGATGGCAGCCGAAATCAGAAATCTGCCGCATTCCTCAGGGACAAGTCGGTCCGCTAACGCGCAAGTAGGGTGCCTCCGAGGCTCCCGTAGGGAAGTCCGTACCGTCGTGCCGAGCGCTGCGGGGCGGACATATCGATGGCAACCGAAGCGGTTGTCCCATTTCGGACGAGGAGCGCCAACTCGATCCGACAACACGAATCTGACGGTACATGACGCAAGTGGCTCAGGCTGCTTTCGTCAATCGCCTCTTTGTTTCCACGGCGACCGTCTGTTCCAAACGAGGTTTGCGTTTGCAGTTACACGACCCCCAATTCGAAATCTCTCCGCAGGAGAGTTGGTCCGAAAAGCCGCCCGCTGGCCTGACGATCGATGTCGACAATCTGCTGGCAATCGTTAAGCGCCAATGGCGCGTGGTAGCCATCGCCATGCTTGCCGGTCTCGTGCTCGGCATTGTCTATCTGCTGATCGCCAAACCGCTTTATACCGCCAAGTCCAGCCTCTTGATCGACCGCGATACGAGCAAGGTAGTCGACCAGCTTGCGACGATCGGCGGGGCGATTGGCAGTGCGCTCGACGACGATGCCATGGTGTTGAGCCAGGTCGAGCTTCTGAAGTCCGATACGATCGGGCTGTCGGTGGTCGACACGCTCAAGCTTCCCGATGATCCCGCGTTCAATGCGAGCGGAGGCTCTCCAGTCGCCGCGGTCAAGTCGGCGGTCGTCTCAACGCTACGCGCAATCGGACTTATACCCGACAAGAACGTCCCGCAGGACCCAGACAGCAAGCGCCAGGCTGCACTCGAAACGCTCGGCGATTCGATCAACATCGAGCGCGTCGACCGGTCCTATGTGCTCGACATCTCCTATACCTCGCCGTCGCCGGACGTTGCGGCCAAGGTAGCGAACGCCATCTCCGACGCCTATCTCAGCGACAAGCTGAATTCGAAGTACGAGGCCACGCGGCGGGCCAGCGAATGGCTTCTGGCGCGCATTGACGAGTTGCGCCAGAAGTCGCTTGCGACCGACCTTGCGGTGCAGAAATTCCGCACCGCCAATGGCCTTGTTGCCACGGGCGGAACGCCCGGCAACGCCGGCGTCCTTGTGCAAGACCAGCAGCTCACGGAGCTCAACAGCCAGCTTATCGCTTCGCAGGCACAAATGGCGCAATCGCAGGCGAAGTACGACCGCATCAAGTCGATCCTCGACTCCGGCGATCCCGGCGCGATTGTGTCCGACGTACTCGCCAGTCAGATTTCGAACGATCTTCGCAGCAAATATCTGGACGCCTCCAAGCGCGAGGCGGAGCTTTCCGCCCGACTTGGGCCTGATCACGCGCAGGCCGTCCGTCTTCGCAACGAGATGAAGGAATACCAGCGGCTTCTGTTCGACGAGCTGTCGCGGATCTCGCAAAGTTACCAGAGCGAACTGGACGTGGCGAAGGCGCGCGTGAAGAACCTTTCCGAAAACGTCGCCAACGCGACCGGCGTCAGCGCCACGGCCAACGAAACGCAGGTACAGCTGCGCGAACTGGAGCGGGAAGCGGATTCCTACAAGAACCTCTATCAGACGTTCCTGCAGCGCTATCAGGAGGCCATCCAGCAGCAGTCCTTCCCGATCACCGAGGCGCGCATGATCAACCGCGCCACGCCGCCAGACAGCCCTAGCAAGCCGAAAACGTCGCTTTCATTGGCGCTCGCGCTCATCGCGGGCTTTGCCGCTGGCACGGGCATCGGCGCGTTTCGCGAGTTCCGCGATCGCTTCTTCCGAACCGGCCAGCAGGTCCGCGATGTGCTTGGCGTCGAATTCCTCGGCATCGCGCCCATCGTGGAGGGCGAGGATCTGGGCTCAACCATGCAGATCGCTGGCGACGATCTTCATCCGCGCGCAATCCGCAAGCCGAGCGCGCTGGCCGACTATGTCATCGAGCATCCGCATTCCGCCTTTGCCGAAACGCTGCGTGGGGCAAAGATCGCCGCTGATCTCAACATCAACAGGAAGTCGAAGATCATCGGCATCGTCTCGACGCTGCCGGGCGAGGGAAAGTCGACGATCGCCATCAATTTCGCCGAGCTTCTGGCAGGGCAGGGGGCGCGAACGCTGCTTATCGACGCTGACCTGCGCAATCCGGGCGCCACGCGCGCGATCGGTCGCCATGCGGATGCGGGTATTCTGGAAGCGGTTCTGTCCGGACGACCGATCCAGGATCTCCTTCTGCTCGATCCGAAAACAAGGATGGCCTTCCTGCCAGCGGTCGTCACGCAGAGGGTGCCACATTCCTCGGAGCTCTTGGCCTCCGCCGGTATGTCCCAACTGCTCAATACTGCGGCCGCACAGTTCGACTATATCATTCTCGACCTGCCGCCGCTCGGGCCGGTCGTCGATGCACGCGCTGTTGCGAGCAAGGTGGATGGCTTCGTCGTGGTCGTCGAATGGGGCAAGACTGCGCGCAACGTCGTGCGTCAGACGCTTGGCGCCGACCCGATCATTGCGGAAAAATGCCTCGGCGTGATCCTCAACAAGGTCGACACCGAAAAGCTCAAGCTCTATCGCGAGTTCGGCTCCAGCGAGTACTACTATTCGCGCTACAGCAGCTACTACCAGCAAGTCTGAACATCATGGAAAATGGCGCGCGGCGGCCCCAGGGCCGCCGCACCTTTTCCTGCAACCCTAATTCGTCTGTCCGTTTTCGAGCATCGTCGTGCAGGTGACGGTGCAGCCCTTGTCGAAACTTGCGCGGACGGGGTCGGCGATCCGCTCAAGATCGCTTGCAAGCTGCGGATCGCTGCGGTGAAAATGGTCGTCGAGCGCATCGATCCATTCGATCATGTCGGGCTTCTTCTCTTGTCTGATGCCGAGGCGCGCTTCAAGTTGCTCGGGGTGCTCGAAGCTTTGTGCCGAAAACCGGGCGACCGCGGAAAGCTTTTCCTCTTCTTCGCGGGAGAACCGCACGCCATTGGCGTCTGCCAGTCTCACCAGGATCGCCAACGGCTTCATGGCGTAGTTCTGATAATGAAGTGACTTTCCGCCCCGCTGCAGTTCGCGCGTCAGGCTGCCGTCGGCATTCGCCTCGGCAAGTGCGGAGTGCAGGACGCTCATCGACCAGTCGAATAGCTTCTTGTCGTCAAGATGCACGGCGATGACGCCGACCGCTGCCGCTGCCCAGTAACGGTGGTTGCTATTGCCGTCCAGCCACTGCTCCTTCTTCGGCCGCGCCGTAGCGGGCGGCGTAAACTCCGCGATGATCACGTTGGAAAGCTGCCGGAACCATCCCTCGATCTTCTCTTTGCTCGCTGGCGGAACGGGCGCGATCTCAGACGCAGCTTCATAGGCATTGGCAAAGCCGATCACGGTCCAGATCATCACCAACACCGCCTGGCGGTGGTAGGTCGGGTTGTTCTCATCCAAATTCTGCAGGAGCGCGCCGGCGTCGGCCCAGGCGTCGAGTTGCGTCAGGATACAGGACGCGATTTCTGGGCGGTCGCCCGAACTCGTTATCGCCGCCTTCACCAGCCCGGTCAGGATCTTCTTTTGCCGGTCCGGCGCCTTTGTGCGCTGGACATAATCATCCATCTTCTTCTTATCGATCACCGATTGCGTCGCGTCCGCGGCGTAGAAGGTGTGCATGTTCGACATGTCGACGAGTGGTGCGACGGGAGCCGGGCAGGAGAATGGCTGAGATGCCGTGACGTGCGGCGGCGGCAAGCGGAACATGTATTTCAGCCGCGGATTTTGCTGGCCAAGGCTTGTGCCGGGTAATGCCAGACTGATGCAGGCTACCGCAACGCCGCGCAACATCTTCCGTTTTTCGAAACCCATCTGGCACCTCGTATCCGATCGACCTGTCCTAGACCGGATATGGGCGCATAATAAGGAATTCGAGGCGGGCAAATCGCCGCGGCATCTTTTGGCCAGGCAAAAGTCACCGCAGAATTGGTTAGCAACTAGGCCGTCAGCGCCCCCCGCAGGGCTGCGCGGTGTCTCAGACCAAGCGGCGAGCGCATGATCCCGCTGACAATGGCGGCAAGTCTAAACAGACCGGTCGCGAACCGACCGTGCCTCCTCTGAAAGTACCGGATGCGATTGGCGGACATCAGGCTGCATAACGTCGGATTCTCGGTGATGTCTCCGCCAATATGGGTCGCCTTTGCAGACACGGTGTAGCAAATAGTGAACCCCCGGCGGCGAACCCTCTCCTGGTAATCGACCTCTTCGCTATACAGGAAAAACGATTCGTCCCAATCGCCGACGGCTTGGCGGACACGCGCGGAGATGGCGAGGACGGCACCAACCGCCCACTCAACCGAGCCCCCTTTTTCCAGCGTTGTCGCGTCCTCGACGATTTCGCTGAGCCCAAGCCGGATTGCGATTTTCGTACCGAGGAGCGCATCCGCCCACGCCGTCGTGATCGATGGCTCACGCCTCAACGATCGGTGGATGCTGCCGTCTTCCTCGATGATCTGGGGTGCCACGATACCGATGGAGGGGTCGCGCAGCCGTTCGTTGAGAACCCGTGCAGCGCCCGGATAGAGACGAACATCGGGATTCAAAATGAGAATGTTCTTGTGAATTGCGATCGTATCGGTTGCGGCGTTTATGCCGCCTGAATAGCCCGCATTTCTGCCGGTCTGGACGACGCGTGCCCCTATCGGATGAGCAAGAGCGATATCGACGGACCGATCTGCCGAGGCATTGTCCGCAACAACCACTTCGAAGTCTTCGACACCTTCGAGACCGGCCATCAGCGAGTCCAGCAACCCCGGCAAAACCTCCGAGCTGTTATAGGTCACGATCACCAGCGCAAGCGGTCGGGTTTCATCCCAGGAAGTCGACATCCGTTCGCGTCCTTGATCCTGAAACTCGCTTGTCAGCACTGCCATCTTCCGTCCCCTGCAAATTGCTAGCTGTTGATGGGCGTCTATCGTGACCATCGGCCGAGCGACCAAACCTCATCCCTGGCTGATCGCGTCGTCGCGAAAGTCCTCAGTAGCCGTACTTTTCGGTTTCATCTCGAGTCTTGTTCAAGACCACCCCAAGGACATTGGTGTGCGCCGCCAGTTCCTGCTCGCATGCATCGACTTCGCTTACCGTGCTGAGCCCGGCCGCAGCCACCAGGATCACGCAATCCACGTTCGCAAGAAACGCGATGACGTCGTCGGTCGGAATCATGGGTGGCATATCGAACAGGAGGACATCCGGGCGCATTCGTTGCCGCATTTCCCGCAGGGCGTTCGCCGTCTCCGGACTCTGCAACAGCTCCGCCGAGAACTGCACCGGCTCTCTATTGGCGGCAATGGCCAGATTACCGCCACAACGCACGAACGTATCATGCAGATCGGCTTTGCCCTTAAGAAGATCTTCCATTCCCGTGCTCGGCGCCATCCCGAGCGTTTTGCCGATTTGTGGTCTCTTCAAGTCCAAGTCGACGAGCAGCGTGCGGCAATCGGGTTGTTTCGCGAGGCTGAACGCAAGGTTAAGTGACACGAACGTCTTGCCGCAGCCGGGTGTCGGCGAGGTAATGGCCACCGATGTCCAATTGTTCTGTCTCAGATGCCGCAGCACCCGTGTCCGCATCTTGTCGAATGCAGTGTACGCCAGATTGGACGGGTTCGCCGCAATGATACGATTGCGAGCTAGAAGCTGCGGGTCCGTTGCAAGTGGTGGAAGATCGTCCCAAAGCGTTTCATCGCCGGGCCGCAAGCACAACGGCGTTGCCTGTTCGCCCCGTGGCTTGAAAATCGGAAGCGATTTGGCGTTCTGCAATGATATTTTCGTATGGTCCATGATCCGTGTCCCGAACTTGCTCGAAGCCGCCCTGATTATTGTTTGAGAGCGAGACGTTGACATCACCCTGAAGAGCATCAACCGGAGCGAAACTTCCGGAAGGCCCCCATCAAAGGCACGGGGTAGTAGCGGTTTGCGATGCGCCTCCTTCTAGGCTCGTCGATATACGGAATGGTAGCCAGCAGCTGGGTCTGAAGCACCTGCGTCACCTCGGACGATCTGCGGATCGTCTTGTTCAACATCTCAAGCAAAAGCGCGAAACCTAAACCGAGGGCAACCCCCGCCGCCGCCCCCATACCAACGATACGCCAGCGCTTTGGACTTATCTTCTTCTCGGGCGGCGTCGCCGACTCAAGAAGCGAAAAGCGTTCTCCGTCGGAGTTCGCCTCGACCTGTTTGCCGATCGAGGCCTCCGCACGCTTCGCAATAGCGGTATTGTACTGTGTCTGCAGGTTCGTGCGAGTGCGTTCGAGCGCGTTCATGACCGTCTCGACAGCGGGCGTCGCTTCAATTGACTTGGTAAGGTCGGCAACGTTTTTCACAATCGTCGACCGCTCGCGGGCAATGAGCTGAAGCCGCTCATCGATGTCAGCCAGTTGCATATCGAGTAGGGTGACTGGTTTCCCGCCGACCGTGCGGTCAGTTTTGGTATCGCCGGTGGGGTGGAGCCGCGCCTGCAGCGAAGCGATCCGAGCGCGAAGCGCGACGACGCTCGGGCTCGTTTCGGCGAACATCCCGAGCTGCTCTGCGAGTGCGCGGTTTAGGTCGGTGAGCATCTGTTGCTCCGGCGAGATCGGGCCCGCGGTCATCAGTTGACCGGAGGTTCCGTAGGTCTCGACAAGATTTCGCCGTCTTGACCGCAGGTCGGATTCCTCGCGATCGAGCGACACCAGTCTCGCCTGCTGGCTGTTTTGTTGCTGACGGCGAAACTCGAGACTGTCGGGAAGTGTATCCTTGTTTTCGTTCTTGAATCTGAGGATATCGGCCTCCGTGCGATTAAGCTCTTCACCAAGCCTCGCCACCTCATCGTCGAAGAACTGCAGTGTGCTCCCCGCCACGTCAGCACGTTGGCGCTGGTTCCTATGCAGAATCAAGGTTGCCAACTCGTTGGCGACCTTGGCCGCCAGGACTGGATTCTTTGCCTGAAATCCTACGCTGAAGACGGCCGCCCCGGAGCTATCGGAATTCAGCTGCAACTGATCGAACGTAATTCGAGCCCGCATGTCGTCGACGATTTTCTCGTTCGAAGGCTTGGTTTCGCTGTCGGCGTAAATATCGAGTTTGTCAGCAAGGGCAAGAAGATCGTCACGGGTGGTTATCTGCTGCTGAACAATCTGTAATTGCTCCATCCCATTCATCGATACTGTCGAGCGCACCAGATCGACCGGAATTTGGGGAGC
Organism: Rhizobium sp. RAF56; assembly: GCF_052113965.1. Lineage (NCBI taxonomy): Bacteria > Pseudomonadati > Pseudomonadota > Alphaproteobacteria > Hyphomicrobiales > Rhizobiaceae > Rhizobium > Rhizobium sp. RAF56. Next base: position 23,584 of record NZ_JBFRDU010000037.1, on the reverse strand, counting down.
TTCCGCCAAGATCCTCGCGCTTGCTCGATAGACAGGCGGCAGGTAACTGGCAACGCCCACGGAAATTCCTACAGCCAGGCCAGCGATCCCCAAGACATAGGGCAATCGCTGAAGCAAGATTGAAAGGTAGAACCGTACATCCACATCATTCATTTTAGGAACGCCCACGCTGAACATGGCAAACACCACACGAGCATCCATCTTAGACGGATGCCGAACCGGTCCTAGATCGTCTATGGGCGAGAAACCTAGTTCATTTGGCTGAGTTGATTGACCTAACGTAAGGTCCGAATCGAATCGGCCACCGCGCCGGCTAGGCGCGTGGCCTTCACAGAACTCGTTTATCAGCAGCCGCCGATACAGCTAGAGTCCGGTGCCCTTGAACACCACCGCAGGTGTCCGCATCAATATCCATAGATCAGTGCCGAAAGACATCGTGTTTGCGTATCGAGCGTCATAGATTGCGCGTTCTGCAAAGGTGCTTTGGTTGCGGGCTCCGATCTGCCAAAGCCCGGTCAGGCCTGGACGCAGCCTGAGATAGGCAGTGCCGGGATATGCTTGGAATTGCTGCGGCATCATTGGCCGCGGGCCTACGAGACTCATGTCGCCGCGAAGGACGTTGAGCAGCTGCGGCAACTCGTCGAGGGAATATTTGCGCAAGAAGCGGCCCGTCCGGGTAATGCGTGGGTCGTTCGCGAGCTTTTGTGTCCGCTCCCACTCATCTTTCGCGACGGGGTCCGTCTCCAGATACGACTGCAATCGCTGATCCGCGTCCGGGACCATGGTCTGCATCTTCCAAAGGTTGAAGTGGCGGCCGTCTTTCCCGAGCCGTCGTTGGCAGAAGAAAGCCCCCTGGCGGTCTACGTACCAGATCAGCAGTGCCAAAAAGCCGACAATGGCCAGAACAATCGGAGCGATCATCAGGGTCGCGGCAATGTCGAAACCGCGTTTGGCCGTCAAATAGACTGAACCGGCCTGGGAGTAACCGCGTGACCTATCCTGCACCGCAAGTGATTGCGGATATGGGTTGCTATCGAGCGACATGTGCCCTCCAAGAAAACACTGAATTTTATCAAGAGCGCGCCGCTTATCGTCCTCAAAGCGAAGAAGAAAATCCGCTTTGAGCGCAAAACCGTTTGTGTTTTATTTTTGCTGCAAGCGCACAGTTGTTCAGTTAATTCATTATTAAGCGATTTATATTGAACGCATCAATACATCCCCTGATAAGCAATTAGATTTAGGAGGTGGAGGGGCCTTCCACTTTAAGCCCAATATGGCTTCGAACGGATGCCTCTAGGTCTCAAGGAAAGTGAACTTTTCGGGAGTCTTGAAAGGGCGTGGTGGTCCCCTTTCACAACGGAATCCCACGCGAGCTTCTCGCCCGCCCTGATGGCTAGGCGAGAGCTCTGGCCCCGCCGCCGACACGCGTGAACCGTTAACCTACTACGACCAGCGGAGCTGATTCTGCGCCCAAAGGTGACTGCATCGCTAAATCGTTGCCGAAGTTAGCGAATTGAATGAGCTTGCTCAGCAAAAAGTCTTCGGTTTACGCCAAATGGATATGCTGTGCAGCGATCCAAAACGGAGGATGTTTTGCAACATACTGTAGCGTGAGTTCGCGTACGGGGGCGGCGGAATGTCCAGACAGACGAAAAGGAACAATCCGTTCCTCTCTTTTCTTGCGGAGCGGGGCGCTGCCCTCTCGGACTTCACACGAACTTTTCATATCACCGACACGAAGTGGGCAGCCGGGTCGCGGCACGCTGAATTCGTTTCCCACGGCTGCGCCGTTCCTGTTTCGGGATTGGTTGACGCTTCCGTCGCCGTCGACGTAGCCGGATCGCCCGCTCAACAATCTGTGTCCGGTTTTTCGTCGGTGAGCGCCGAAACCGCCAGTCCCGCCGTTGCTGCTGCTGTCGCGGATAGCTCAACTTCAGAAACGCCCGCAGCGACATCGATTTTCGCATTGCAATCGACCACAACCGTATCGGATCCAACTGCCACGAGCGCGGCTGATACCTCCGCGCAAGCCAGTCCGGCATCCCTACCGATCACACTGCGGACATTTTCGACCGGGTTCTCCGCAACCTCGGAACCGGCTCCGCAGTCTGACGCGGTCGGCGCGAAACAGTCCGACGTGGAACCGGCGGCTGCGCCCATGATGCTTGCCGCGCCGATGTCGATCATGGCGGAGTCGGCGCTAGCGCCGGCCACGCAGGAGGTCACGCTCAACAAGATTGCCGTTGAGAACATGAAGCAGGGCAATCCGCAGAGCGAATGGGGTCTAACCGGTGCTGGCGATACCAACATTCAGGGCTTCGCGTCGCAGATCAGCGTCAATCTCGGCGATACCGTCGATTTCAAGATCGCCACGGACTCAACGCATTATCGGATCGACATCTACCGCCTCGGCTACTATGGCGGCGACGGTGCGCGCAAATTGGATTCCATCGAAGAGAACCTCAGTTCCGCACAAGTCCAGCCGCATCCGATCGTTGACTATTCGCTGGGATTGATCGACTGCGGCAACTGGGGCGTTTCGGCCAGCTGGCAAATACCGACTGATGCGGTTTCCGGTGTCTACATCGCCAAGCTCGTGCGCGAGGACGGGACCGCCGGCGAGAACATCATTCCCTTTATCGTCCGCGACGACTCTTCCACCAGCAATATCGTATTCCAGACGTCGGACACGACCTGGGAAGCCTACAATGCATGGGGTGGCGCCAGCCTGTATACAGGCGACGTCCCGCTCAATCCCGACGACATGATGGCCTACATGCCGCCCAACTGCCATTGCGGCCTTATGGCGATCGGCCGCGCCTATGCGGTGAGCTACAACAGGCCGTTTATCACATCGACGAGCCCAGTCGGCGGCCCTTGGGATTTCGTGTTCGGCGCGGAGTCCTCGGCGATTAGCTGGCTCGAACAGAACGGCTACGATGTCTCCTATATATCTGGGGTCGACACTGCGCGCTCAGGCGCTCTGCTTCTCAATCATGACGCTTTTCTATCTGTCGGGCACGACGAATACTGGTCCGCCGACCAGCGGACCAACGTCGAAGCCGCACGCGACGGCGGCGTAAATCTCGCGTTTTGGAGCGGAAACGAGTGCTATTGGAAAGTGCGCTGGGAGACGAGTATCGACGGCAGCGGCACGCCCTACCGCACGATGGTTTGCTACAAGGAAACATGGGCGAATGCCGATATAGATCCGAGCGTTATAGGGACCGGCACCTGGCGTGATCCACGCTTCGCCGACCCTGGACAGGAACCCGAAAACGCGCTCACGGGCACGATGTTTCAGGTCGACAGCTACCGTCTCGACACAATGACGATCCCCTATGACATGTCGAAGTTCCGCTTCTGGCGCAACACCGACATCGCCAACCTTCAGCCAGGCGAGACGGCGTCGCTTACGCCGAACCTTCTGGGCTACGAGTGGGATTCGGATGTCGACAACGGTTTCCGTCCGGACGGTCTGGTCGATCTTTCCCTGTCGACGGTATCGGTCAACACCTACCTCTACGACTATGGCTCGACTGTCGGTCCGGGCGACGCAACGCATAGTCTGACCATGTACCGTGCCGCAAGCGGCGCGCTCGTGTTCGGCGCCGGCACTGTCTACTGGTCTTGGGGGCTCGATGACAATCACGAGGCCGAGGCCACGCCAGTCGACCCCAATGTGCAGCAGGCGATGGTCAATATGTTCGCTGACATGGGCATACAGCCGGATACGCTGCAGGCAAGTCTCGTGCTTGCCACCCAGTCCACCGACCACACGGCACCGGTTTCGACGATCACGTCGCCGTCTTTGGGGGCGAGCTTTGTTGAGGGCCAGCGAGTTACGATTACCGGCACGGCACAAGACACCGGCGGCGGGGTGGTGGCTGGCATAGAAGTCTCTACAGACGGCGGACAGACCTGGCATAAGGCCGATGGCCGCGAGACCTGGAGTTACAGCTGGATAGCGCAAGCCAGCGCCAGCTATGTGCTCAAATCTCGGGCGGTCGATGATAGCCTAAACTTGGAAACACCGTCCGCAGGCAAGCAGGTGACTGTCAGCCTACCGTCAACATCCAGCCTCTGGACCTTCGCAAACAAGCCGGCAGAAGAAACAGTGGTAGAGCGCAATCCCGTCTCGCTCGGAATTCAGTTTCAGGCGTCCACCTCCGGCTACGTGGATGGCATCCGTTTCTACAAGGGGTTTTACAACGCCGGCGACCATACGGTCGATCTATGGACGTCCGCCGGCGCGTTGCTCGCGAGCGGCGTTTCTGTCGATGAAACGCTTTCCGGGTGGCAGACGGTGTCGTTCTCCAGTCCTGTGCATATCAGCGCGGGCACCACCTATATCGCCTCCTACCACACGGACGGTTACTACTCCCTGACGTCGAACTATCTCGCACAGGGCTATTCGAACGGCTTTCTTTCTGTGGCAGCGAACGGCTCCGTTTATGCTTATGGCGACGGCAGCATATTCCCCAACGCCAATGTCGGCGGAAACTATTGGGTGGATGTGGTCTTCGCCCCCGATCCCAATCAGTTGCCGGTGGCGGCGAGCGATTCCGGCTTCATAGTCTCACGCGATTCCACCCTGGCCTTGACCTTCAATACGCTCACAGCGAATGACACCGATCCGAACGGGGATCCGCTGACGGTGGTTTCAGTGGGCAACGCCACTCACGGTACGGTTTCGATCGACAGCCAGACAAAAGTGGTTCATTTCACGCCGACGGCCGGCTACAGCGGTGCGGCGGGGTTCAGCTACACCATTGCTGATGGGCGGGGCGGCACATCCTCTTCGACCGTCAGCTTGACGGTCGACGCCGCCGGCCAAGGCCTCTCCATTTTCAGCGACTCAGACGGTCCCAGCGGTTCTGTTCAGCACGAAAACACGCCGGTTGAACTTGGCGTCAAGTTCGTGGCGTCGACCAACGGAACAATCACGGGGGTACGCTTTTACAAGGCCGCCGGCATGACCGGCACGCATGTCGGCTCACTTTGGTCAGCGAGCGGTACGCTCTTGGCGAGTGCCACCTTCAGCAACGAGACGGCTAGCGGGTGGCAAACGGTGAACTTTGCCAATCCCATCAGCATTACCGGCGGAACGACTTATGTCGCGGCCTATTTGTCCGACGGTTCATATGTCGTCGATTTGAACTACTTTGGTTCCGCTTTCACGAACGGGCCGCTGACAGCCCCTTCGAATGCTGATGGCAGCGGTAATGGCGTGTTTGTCTACGGCAGCGGCATCAATTTTCCGAACGGCAGCTACCAGGCTTCGAACTATTGGGTGGATGTCGTCTACAATCAGAACACGATCGCGAACCATGCGCCGGTCGCGGCAAACGACAATGGTTTCACAGCGCTCTACAACACGCCGCTCGCGGTGTCGCAGGCCACCCTTATCGCAAACGACACCGATGCCGACGGCGACCCTCTCTCCATTTCGAGCGTTGGAAATGCAAGCCACGGCTCCGTCGCGTTCGACAGCCAGAACAAAGTCGTCACCTTCACGCCAACCGCGGGCTACACCGGCGCGGCGAGCTTCTCCTACACCGTCGCCGATGGGCAGGGTGGGACGGCCAGCGCGACGGTCAGCCTGACAGTCGGCGGAGCTCCGACCTCGGAGAGCCTGTTCAGCCAAAACAGTACCCCAGCCATGACGGCGGACGACGGCGGCTCGGTCGAGCTCGGCGTCAGGTTTGTGGCCTCTTCCGATGGCACAATCACCGGGTTGAGCTACTACAAAGGCGCGCAGGATACGGGAACGCATACGGGCTCCCTATGGAGCTCGACAGGTACATTGCTCGCCAGTGCCACGTTCACCAACGAAACCGCGAGCGGCTGGCAGACGCTGACTTTCGCAAATCCGATCGCGATCAGCGGAGGCACATCCTATGTCGCCAGCTATCATTCAAACGGCCACTATGTCGCGGACCCCAACTATTTTTCTGCGGCGTACACCAATGGCGACCTGACAGCACCGGCAAGCGGCGCGAGCGGCGGAAACGGCCTTTATGCTTACGGTTCGTCATCGCTGTTTCCGAACCAAAGCTATAACGCGACCAACTATTGGGTCGACGTGCTTTACCAGCGTTCCTCGACCAACAATGTCCCCGTTGCGGCCAACGATTCAGGATTTTCGACAGAGATTAGTAAGCCCCTTACCATCCAGGCGTCAGCACTTCTGGCCAATGACAGCGATCGCGACAATGACCCTTTGTCGATCCTGTCCGTCGGGAATGCTTCCCATGGAACCGTCTCTTTCGACAGCCAGACCCACACCGTCACATTCACGCCGACTTCGAATTACCTCGGCGCTGCATCCTTCAACTATACCATTTCCGACGGTCATGGCGGTACGGCCACCGCGCAGGCGTCGCTCAATGTCACAGATCCGGCCCAATCGGTAAGGCTGTTCAGCGGCGATACCCCCAGCCAAACCTATGTCGCCGATCCGAACGAAGTCGAACTCGGCATGAAATTCCAGTCCGACGTCGCTGGCACGATCACGGGCATCAGCTTCTACAAGGGCTCGCAGAACACTGGCGAACACGACGCACATCTGTGGACCGCTTCGGGCACGCTCCTTGCCAGTGCCACTTTCACCAATGAGACAGATAGCGGCTGGCAGACAGTAGCGCTGGATAATCCGGTTCAGATTGACGCTAGAACGACCTATGTCGTTTCCTATCACACGAACGGAAACTATTCGGCGACCGGCGATTTCTTCACTTCGTCGCTTACCAACGGCCATCTGACCGGGCTGTCCGACGCGCTCGCGGGTGGCAATGGACGGTATGCCTACGGCGACAGCGGCCTCTTCCCGTCCAACAGCTACAACAAGAGCAATTACTATGTCGACGTGCTCTTCCGCCCGCAGTTGGCAGCGTAGGAGGACGCGGAGATGCAAACGGAAAAGAAATCGGACCTCCTTCCTGTAACGGTGCTTACCGGCTTCCTCGGAGCCGGCAAGACCACACTTCTCAATCACGTCCTCGCCAACCGCGAGGGCATGCGCGTGGCCGTGATCGTCAACGACATGAGCGAGGTCAATATTGACGCGGACCTGATACGCGAAAGCGGCGCCGACCTTTCGCGTACGGAAGAGACCCTCGTCGAACTCACCAACGGCTGCATTTGCTGCACGCTGAGGGAAGATTTGCTCACCGAGATCCGTCGCCTCGCTGTAGAGCGCCGTTTCGACTACCTTTTGATCGAGGGCACAGGCATAGCCGAACCGCTTCCGATTGCCGCCACCTTTTCCTTTCGCGACGAATCCGGCGTGGCGTTGTGCGATGTCGCAAGGCTCGACACGATGGTGACCGTTGTCGATGCCGTAAGTTTGCTCGCTGATTACTCCAGTCGCGATCTGTTGCGTGACCGAGGCGAGGTGCGTGCGCAAGACGATAGCCGAAGCATCACCGACCTCATGGTGGAGCAGATCGAGTTCTGCGATGTGATCGTCCTGAACAAGATTTCCGAAGTTGATGAGGAGAGGAGACGCGAGCTCCGCGCTCTGGTCGCAGCCCTCAATGCTGATGCGCGTGTGGTCGAAACCGATTTTGGCCGACTGCCGCTCTTTACCATCCTCGCAACAGGCCTGTTCAACGAGGTGAAGGCGGCCACCCATCCTCTCTGGCATAAGGAACTATACAGTCCTGCCGCTCATCTGCCGGAAACCGAAGAGTACGGCATATCGAGCTTCGTCTACCGCGAGCGCCGGCCTTTTGATCCAGCACGCTTCCATCAATTTCTAGACCGCCCTTGGCCGGGGCTGATCCGCGCCAAGGGTCATTTCTGGCTGGCGACACGGCCGCAATGGGTAGGGCATCTGTCGATTGCCGGCAGCCAACGCCTGGCGCAACCCAGAGGTTTTTGGTGGGCATCCGTTTCCAAGGACAAATGGCCCGTTGATCACCAGTTTCGCAATCACCTGGCGAAGCATTGGAGCCCGATCTGGGGCGACCGCCGCCAGGAGTTGGTCTTTATCGGCGCGGGCTTGGACAAAGAGGCACTCAAGACTGCGCTTGATGAATGCGTGGCCAATGTGGCCGCGCCGCATATGCCTCAAGCCTTGAACGACCCCTTCCCACCTTGGGTCTATCCGCACGCCGCCTGAAACTGGATTTTTCAAAAAGGAGAAGACGATGAGAGACGAACTTTATGCTGACGGCATCGGCGAAATTACCGTGACCGGATCGATCGTGCGAATTGATATGGTCAGCCTTTCCGCCACCGAGCGCGACGAGAAGAATGCCCCGAAGGCAGAGCTTCGCCAGCGCATCATCATGCCGATCGACGGTTTCGCCAATGCGGTCGATCTGATGCAGAAGGCGCTTGCCGGATTGGTCGAAGCCGGGGCCGTCCGCCGCGTTGGAGACATTGCAAAGGATGCCGACCTGACCGGGCAGGCGCCAACGGCACAGGCAGGCGCACATGCGCCGAACGTGTCGCCGAATTTCAACTAGCAGGTCAGGTCGACGAGGGGGCTAACATGACGAAGCAGCCACATACCAGCCTCCAATGCCTGGCGGCAGTTGCGCGCCATTGCGGCGTTGATCTGTCGCCAGAGCGGCTGCAACATGACTATGCGGTGAGTGAGCAACCGCCCACCCACCGGCTATTGCTGCGCATGGCGAAGGATGCGGGCCTGCGCGCCCGACGTGCCAAGCTCGACCGCAACACGCTGTTGAACTTGCGCGACGCCTATCCTCTGATTGCCGAGCTCGAGAATGGCAATTGGGTCATTATCGCCGGTGCGTCGGGCAATGAGGGCGAGGGGGAGCAATTAATCAAGGTTCTCGACCCGCTTGCCGACCGGCCCGAACCGCTGCTGCTTTCGCTTGAGCAGTTTCACCGTCAATGGGGCGGCAAGGTCATCTTCGTCAAGCGCAGCTACTCGCTTTCCGACGCTGATCAGCCATTCGGTTTCCGTTGGTTCATCCCGGAGATCGTTCGCCAGCGGAGCTTCTTCCGCGATGTGGCGATTGCCGCCTTCGTGCTGTACGGCCTCGGCCTTGCCACACCCATCTTCTTCCAGCTCATCATCGACAAGGTGCTGGTGCACGAAAGCTATGCAACGCTTACCGTACTGACGGTGGGCATAGCGATTGCCCTGTTATTCGACGCCGCTTTCACCTTCATACGGCGTTACCTGCTCCTCTACGCCACCAACCGAATAGATATCAGGGTTGCGACGCGAACGTTCGCGCACCTGCTCAGCCTGCCAATTTCACTGTTCGAACAGGCATCCGCGGGCGTGCTCGTCAAACACATGCAGCAGTCTGGGCGCATTCGCGAATTCCTCACCGGCAGGCTGTTCCTCACAGGGCTCGATGCGCTCTCGCTTTTCGTGTTCGTTCCAGTGCTCCTGCTTTACAGCGTGAAGTTGACGCTCGTGGTGCTGGGCTTTGCCTGTCTGGTTGGAATTGTCGTGATGCTGCTGGTCGGCCCCTTTCGCCGGCGGCTTCAGGCCCTCTATAAGGCCGAGAGTGAGCGCCAGGCGCTGCTGGTCGAAACAGTCCATGGCATGCGCACGGTCAAGTCGCTCGCACTCGAGCCGCGCCAGCGCAAAGTTTGGGACGATTCGTCTGCCGCATCCATTTCCATGCGCTTCCGGGTCGAGAAGATCTCAACGGTCGCTCAGTCGCTGACCGGGCTGCTCGAAAAATTGCTCAGCGTCGCTATTATCGGCCTCGGCGCGCTTGATGTTTTCAACGGCAGCATGACCATCGGTGCACTCGTCGCCTTTAACATGCTGGCCGGACGTGTCTCGGGACCCCTCGTACAGATCGTGACTATGGTGCACGAGTACCAGGAGGTCGCCCTTTCCGTGCGCATGCTTGGCGAGGTCATGAACCAGCGCCCCGAGCAGTTCGGTCGCGGTCATGGGTTGCGCCCTAGCCTGAAAGGTGGAATCGAGTTCGAAAACGTCTCCTTCCGATACTCCCCCGATGCTGCTCCCGCCCTCGACGGTATTTCCTTCAACGTCTCGCCTGGCTCCATCTTCGGCATCGTAGGCAAGAGCGGGTCGGGCAAGACGACGATCACACGGCTTATCCAGGGCCTTTATCCCGTTCAGCAGGGCCTCGTACGCATCGATGGAATCGATAGTCGTGAAATCGACCTTGTCCACTTACGCCGGAGCATCGGCGTCGTCCTTCAGGACAATTTCCTGTTTCGCGGCACTGTGCGTGACAATATCGCTGCGGCAAAGCCGGATGCGACATTGGATGAGATCGCTCGGGCTGCCCAGATTGCCGGTGCCGACGAATTCATCGAGCGGCTGCCGCGCGGCCTCGATAGCATGCTGGAAGAGAACGCTGAAAATCTGTCGGGCGGACAAAAGCAGCGTCTTGCCATCGCCCGCGCGCTGGTCACGAACCCGCGGTTGCTAATCTTCGACGAGGCGACGAGCGCACTGGACCCGGATAGCGAGGCTATCATTCGTGACAATCTACGCCGCATTGCCGAGGGGCGCACCGTCATCATCGTTTCTCATCGACTCTCAACGCTCGCAGACGCGGATGCAATTCTTGTCGTCGAACGCGGCAGAATAAACGACATTGGCCGGCATGATCAGTTGATGTCGCGTTGCATGGTCTATCGCCATTTGTGGAACCAGCAGACGAGGCAGGCGGCATGAGCAACGATCAAGAACGCACGAATACGCAGCTACCGGTTCCAGTCGGGCCGCGCGGGATCGACCTGAGCCCCGCCGAAATCATCTCCGAGTTCCAACCGGATGCGGTGGAATTGGAAGAACGCGTGCCATCGAGGGTCGCTCGGGTCACCCTCTACGGGGTGACCGCGCTGATCTCGTCAGCTGTCATATGGGCGTCCGTATCATCGATCGATGAGGTCGTGGTGGCACAGGGAAAGCTGGTGACAAGCGCGCCGACGATTGTCGTTCAGCCATTGGAAACCTCGATCATCCGTTCACTCGCGGTGAAAACCGGCGATATCGTCCATGCCGGGCAGCCACTGGCAACGCTTGATGCAACGTTCACGCAGTCTGACGTCGCCCAGCAACGATCGAAATTTGGCGCTCTTGATGCGCAAGTGAAACGCATCGATGCCGAACTCAGTGGCGTGGACTACACGACGATCGCCGGTGCGTCCTCAGACGAACTGTTGCAGATGCAGCTGTTTGGTCAACGCCGCGCATTCTACGTCGCCCAGATAGAGAATTACGACCAGCAAATCGCGGGTCAGGCCGCGGCAATCGTCGCCAACCACAATCAGGAAGGCATTCTGCAGACGCGCCTCGAGACGTTATCCGCGATCGAAGCCACCAGAAAGACGCTCTATGACAGACAGTCCGGCTCGCTCGTCAGCCTGCTTTCGTCACGCAATGACCGGCTGAATGTCGATGGCAGTATTGCGCAGCTGCACGGCAACGTTAGTGAGGCGCAACACACCCTCGATAAGCTGAAAGCCGAACGCCAGGCCTTCATCGAGGATTTCCGTCGCGCGACGATGGAGCAGTTGGTCAATCTGCGCAATGAGCGCAACACAGCAGCCGAAGAGCTGAAAAAGATGGAATTGCGCCGCGATATGGTGACGCTCACCGCGCCGGCGGACGCTGTGGTGCTGGATCTTGCCCAGCGATCGATAGGTTCAGTCGTCCGCGAAGCCGAGCCGATCGTCACGCTCGTACCGCTCAGTGTCCCGCTGGAGGCCGAGGTCTCCATCAGTGCTGGAGATATTGGCCGCGCGAAAACCAATGCGCCTGTTCGCATCAAGTTCGATGCCTTTCCGTTCCAGAAGTTCGGAACAGGCACAGGGTCGATCAAGACCATCAGCAGCGATGCCTACCCGGCGGCCGGCAAGGATGGGACGAATACGTCGGCCCCGCCGGTCTTCCATGCCCGTGTAGCACTCGCCGACACGAAGCTGCACGGCCTTGAGCAGGTGCATCTATTGCCCGGCATGACTGTTGAGGCAGAAATCAAAGTCGGCCAGCGCAAGGTCATTTCCTACTTCCTGTACCCGCTTCTGCGCGGTCTCGACAGCGCGATCAAGGAACCATGATCAGCCCCGCAGACGTTCTGATGAAACGCAATGAGAGCAGAGCCGCCTGATGGCTGGCTCCCAATACCATCGGGATTGACTGTCGTTTTCAGAGTTGATTGAGCTTCAGTCGCATTTCTTCGAAAATGGCTGCATCCGATGAGGAGTCGCGATCACACTGTTTCGACCCTACAGCCACTTTTGTGATTGAGCCGACTGGCAGGCTTGGGTGCAAGGGAAGGTCTCTTTCCATGGATCGCCCATGCCGAGACAGCCAATCCTGAAAGAAAATGGCAATCTGGTTGTCATTCTTGTCGGTGAAGATCGCGACCACGCATACATTGTCGTCGTCGGAAGGATCACGATTATTGAGCCGCAAATGCGCGATGAGTGCATTGGACTTATTGTCCGTCAGAAAAGAGAACGTGTAGCGCTGATCTCTCTTCCAGTCCCATCTATCGTCCGCAATTTGGCAGAAACCGCCCTTGTCCACCTGGATGCACTGGTCGGCTGCGCGGACCCGCCAGACGTAGTCTTTCCAGCCATCGATATCGACGACTGTCGATGCATCACTGGTCAGGAGGCCGATTGCGATCGACAGCTTCTTCAGGAAAAATCCCAGCAATGCGGGTCTCCACATCGAGGCTTCCAAACGTGACGTCCGCTACCCCTGGGGCTTCCCCCTGTCCGTTCTGGTCCAGCCGTCACTGCCGAAAAGTGCTCTCGGATAAAGACTAAGCTTCCACAAAACGTAGTGAGGGATTTGGTGGAGAATCCCTACAGGGAGCGCTTTCCGTCCCTGCGCAAACCAGGCGACGGCAGTCGCAACGATGACGAACAGTATATTTGCTATCGCTATAACGAGCGGCCAAACGGAAGCGCCAGCCGCAACGAGTATACTATTGAAAATCAGGATTGCGATAAGAAGGATAGCCAGCAGCGTCAATGGTGGGACCATGAGGTCCAAAGTCAGCACCAAGCGAGCTGGTTTTTGAGGGCGGAACAACGAAAGCGCTTCCTTTCGGATCATGTCGAGATGCCCTCCTTCCCAGCGCCGACGCTGTGAGTCGGTCCCTTCTTTGGACGAGGGGAATTGACTGTCTATATGTGCGTGTTCACAGAACCGCGTGGCGTATCCCAACTGAGCGAGATCCAATCCGAGCTTCAGATCCTCAACGCGGTTGGAACTAGCGACGCTCACCTGGCTCAACAGAGGCCACGGTATCGCGAGACCGGTTGTAGCCTGACATGGCAGGCCGAGGCGTGCGAGCCCCAAAGGCCGAACACTGTTCTTCACCACATTGGCGAACTCAGCGACGGCATGCGTGAATGCGGCACCTTCGGGTGCCGTCATCAGGTTGCATGACTGCGCCGGTTTGCCGGTGGCCACGACGACCTCAATAAGCCGCTCAAGCGCGTCGGCTCCGAGAGAGCAATCAGCGTCTATGAGAAAAACTATGTCGGGTGGCGCCGTGTGCAGATAGCGAATACCAGCGTCAAGTGCGAAGCCCTTGCCGCGGCGCTCGCTATCGAACCTCTCGATCACTTCTGCTCGCGCGGTTCTTGCCAGCTCCGCCGTGCGGTCAGAACAATTGTCCGCGATAACAACGAGACGGTCTCTATCGAGCAATTGGCGACGAATGCTAGCGAGCGTCGCCTCGATACCGCTTTCCTCATTATGCGCAGGAACAAGAACCGCCACGGTGGGACGCCTGCTTCTCTCGATCTTGGGGAAACTCCGGCTTTGCAAGGGCAGGCTGCCCACCAAACATTCAATGCCATAGACAGCAGTCGGAATCGAAAGGGCACCGGCCGCGACAAGCCCGAGGAAATCCAAAGAAGCGATCGGCATAAGATGGTCCTCTGCCGCCGAAGCGGTCGACATCTGGAAGAATAAAACTAGATAAATTGAACGTTTATCTCAATATATACGCGATACCCCTTTAGGCGTATTTCGTTATATCAAACTATTACCGAAGAAATATAGATCGATATGAGTACAAATTCGACTGTAAGTAACGTTGATAAGTCGCCATATTTGCGCAAGTTGGCACGGTTGATTTGCATAGAACATTTCACATACGCAAGAAAGGCGTAGTATACCCAGAAATACCCTTCTATTTGGCGCGTAAGAGCCAAATTGCCGAAATGCTAATCTGGCGCCTCCCGTGTAGTAACGGACTACGTTTCACACGATCCAGGATGGATGGAGGCGTCAATGACAGTTCTGGATGTATTGTCATCTAGCGAGGTACCTCACGTCGGACGACGTACATACTTTCTTGGCGCCCCTTTTGATTGCATCGCTCGAAGCGACGTTCTCGACATGCTCAAAGCCTGCGGACAAGGCACGCCGTTTCGCTATGTTGTGACCCCGAACGTCGACCACGTGGTCAGGCTGAAAAGAGACAACGCCCTCACTCCATACTACGAGCATGCCTGGTTATCGCTCTGCGACAGCCAGCCGATCAGCAAACTGGCGAAGTTGATTTCCTTGAATTTGCCGTTGGTGACGGGCTCGGATCTGACCGCGACCCTCTTCAGCTCGATCATCCAAAGCGGCGACCCCATTACCTTGATCGCAGCCAACGACCGCGTTGTCGACGAGCTTTCACGGGCCTATCCAGGAGTCCAATTCCGTGCATTTGTGCCACCCTACAACGTGCTATCCAATCCCATTGCTCTTCAGGCCTGCGTTGACTTTGCAATCTCGGAGCCCGCACGTTTTATTTTCATCGCGATCGGTGCACCGCAATCGGAAAAAATTGCCCACGCGATTTCTGCCCATCCGAGTGCCAAAGGGGTTGGCTTCTGCATAGGCGCCTCCTTGGAGTTCATCACGGGCGCGAAAAAGCGGGCCCCAATCTGGATGCGCCGCATAGGCTTCGAATGGTTGCATAGAGTGGCGAGCGATCCGAAGAGACTATGGAAACGCTACGCCTTTGCGATCATCCCGCTCGCACGCTTGTTTCTCGGAGAGCTGGCAGGGCGACAACACCAAGGGCGTGGTTGGGATACATCCACACGGCAGTCTTAGCGGAGATCGGCAACAGGTCGCCGATTTGGCTGCTGAAATCCGAGTAAGCGTAACCCAAGCCCACCCCCTCGAAAAAGGCCGGAAAACTCCACCCTCTTCTGGTCCAGAAACCCGGTGCGGCTCAAACCCGAGAAAATTCTGGTCCCGCTCGCTCAAAATCGGGGAGCGCTCAAGGCAAAACACCTGAAGGAGCCAAGATCTTCAGGCGCTTCGTCGCGATTTGTGTGTGCAATCCATGGTTGGTGTCCCGTCACTAGGATGGTGTCGAGATCCGCTTCAATCCTAAAACGCGCGTCAACCCCGAAAGCGAGCCGGGAGGCAATACGTCGAGTAGCATACGCAACGAGTAGATCCCGCTCAGCACCGTGGCAACCGTGCCTAGCGCCGTAGCTTGCCAAACTGGAAGTAGCTGAACGGAGCAAAATACCAATCCCGACGAGGTAAGAAAGATCAAACCCAACTTGCGATTGGCCAGTGATAGGCGAAATCCTGTCAGCCTTCGAACGATGAAATAGATCACTACCGTATGCCAAACATAGAGGCCAAAGAATGCGGCTCCTGCTCCGGAGAGCCCGAACTTTGCGACGAGAATCCAAGCCAAACCAACGTGTACCAGCGCCGCGGCGGTCTCGGTCCAGAATAAGATAGCCCGCGCCCCTTTTGCGAGAACAATGAAACCCATCGGCCAAGCGATGATGCGGAGCATCATGCCTAGACATATCCAACGCAAAGGAGCAACGGCGGCGTAAAACTCCGCGGAATAGAGCAACCCTATCGCCAGGGGTGCAAGGGTCAGAGTAGCGAGCAGCCCGGTTCCCGCCAACAGCATGCTGATATGAGCTTGTTCGTTGACCAGCTGGTTGCACTCGGAATGATTGCCTGCGACAGCGGTCAGTCGCGGGTAGAAATCAGTACCCATGGCTTGCAGAATGAAGGCGGCGTAAAGGCCCCCCATAGACCAGGCGGCCTGGTAAAGTCCTGCTGCAGCCACTCCATCCGCCCTCAAGACGATGATACGGATGGCGTAGGCGGTACCAGCAGTCAGCAGCCCGGTAACCATGAAAACGAAACCGAGCTTGAGCAAAGCCACCGCTTCTTGACCAAGCAGCCATGCAGAACCAGCCTTCGCGGTCGTGTTTACCTGCCTGCCGTACCACCAGGCGGTGAGAAAATAGAATAAAGCAACGGCGATCAGAGAGGGCACAATCCCATCTGTGCCGAAGAAATAGACCATCGGAAGGCTAATCAGGGTGCTGAACAACCCGGCAAGCACGTTGATACGTGCCAGCGTCGAAATCATCCTCAGGCCCTGAACGAGCGCGATCTGGCCATCCCCCGCCAAGCGGAAAAAAATAGCTAGCGACAACAATGCGACGCCAATTGCATGGCCGGGATCACCCAAGCTGAATTCTGCGATAGGAAGCGCAAATATCGCGAGTAAAAGAGCACCGATCACGCCGAGGGCGAGGGACGTCTGACGGACGGCGGCCGCTGTTTGGGCGATCCGGTCGGAGTCGCCAGTGCCTACCGCTTCGGCAATCTGTCGTACCCCACTTGCCTGGAGTCCGAACCCAGCCAAAACTTGTGTGAAATCTGCGACGGAATTGTAGAGGCCCATCAAGCCAACGCCAGTCGGACCTAAGAGGACAGCCATCGCCTTCGTTCTCACTATAGAGAAAGCGATGTTTACCATTGACGAGCCGCCCATCAACGCCGTTGCTTTGAGTATCTGGGTGTAGGACTGCCGACCAGAACCTAACGCCATGATATTGCCTCTATATTCGTCGCTGAGGTGTCGTTGCCAAAATGCACTGGCAGAGTCCGGAGTGGAGCTCGCTTTGGGGGCATGATAGCGCTCATTTTTCGGCCTGGACAGAAAGCGCTGCCGGGCCGGGCGCGCTCGACTGCACGGGCGATCGCTCAGGCGCTGGAAGCGATCGTGCAACTTTGACAACGTCGCCTGGCACAAGACCGGTTGCTTCGGATGCCATAAGATTTTCGATCTTTCCGGTGACACGCCGTATTATGGAGAAGGAAAGAGCAATCGCGTCCTTGCTATCAACCAGTGAACCATCGCCAGACTGTAGCGCGTCCAGCAGTTGCTTTTGCAACGTGTCGCGCTTCGATTTTAGTTGTTCAAGCGATGCCTGTTCCGACTGCAGGTCGGAGGCAACCTCGGTGTGACGGGCATCATACAATCCCGCCAGATTGCGTGCCGTCTCGGCAATGCTTTGGTGCGCGCGCATTGATGCAGTGATCATATCCAGGCGATCGGAACGGTAGCCCGTAAGCATGCGTTCAAGATCAATTTGACGGGAGTTTGTGGCCGCGCCTCTCTCGACCAACGATTTCGCGACCTCGAGTTGGTCTTCAGTGGATTTGATGCTCGAATCGATGCCTTTTGTTTTTTCCGCTATATTGTCGATTTCGGCGTTAATTAGATCGCGTAGCTCTGACAATGATTTCGACTGTCGATCCAGTGCGTTTGCTCGCGCATTAAAGATAATGCGCTCTTGGCTATAGATCGCGGTAGCGAGACCGCCATCCGGACCGTTAGGCTGCTCGAAGTGAATATCTTTTTCACCCGATAGTTCCGCTTGAAGTCGAGCTATTCTTGCGCCGCTTCGCAGTATCGAGTTTTCAATCCCCTTCAGCTCTCCGACCAAGTCTACGAACCGAGCATGGTCGATCTGAGTTGAGGAGCGGAGCTCCCCGCCGCTCATCGCGAGCGCTTGCAGAACAGTCAAGCCAGTATGAAATTTGTATTCTCCCGGTTTTGAAACATCCCCAACCACGTATATTGGCGGATACTCGAGAACCTCGACTGTCGCCGCAGGTGTTTCGGTTAGTCCGATTGTTGTTTTCAGGCGCGTGGCGATTTCTGCAGCGAGCTCGGCGCCGCTGAGGTCGCCAACGGGCACAGTCCCTATGACAGGGAGCGAAATGGCCCCCCCATCCGAGACCACGAATTCGCCGCTCAGTGCGCTCCACTGCACATACTCGCTTTTTGCGGGCACCCATTGCACGATCGTGACGCGAACTTTCGTCTGAGGCGCCAGTTTCGGCTCTTCTGCCGAAGCTAGCGTCAAGGTCGGCCCCAATGCCATCATCGTCACAGCAAGGACGGTCTTTCGAATAAAGCCGCAATGAGGCAGGGGGGGTACCTTCATGCACTTCTCCAACTAGCTAGTCGTTCCTTTTTAAACGTCGACCGCTATTTGCCTAGTCAACGAGCAATCGACTGCCCACTCAGGGGCGTCGATCGGCAGCTCTAGTGTGCGTATACTTCACAAAATGAAAAGGTGAGCGATAGACATTCGTGCTCATCAATATTGAGGAGGCGCATCAATACTGATGACGAATTTATCAGATATCTCACGTTTACGGCGTCGGCGGCGCCCGGCCACCAGCTATAACATTTACTTCCGCGCTGACCGAAGGGAGGGGGCCACCTTACGTCATCGGAGCAAGATGGGAGCCCTGACAATGTTTCGCGCCTGATTCGGCCTTTTTTTGCTTTGTCGCGCAATGGGCGCGTCGGATAAATGGATCGCTGGGAATATGTCCTGGCGCCAAAGTGAATTCCACAGCCGGTAACTTCATGTACAGAGGTCGGGCGATACCGGTAGTTAAAGGATGATGCCCTCAGGGCGCGTTATTCTGGTTATCTCAAACACCAGAACCGATCGTCTTCATTGGAGTGGTGTACCTGGCGGCTGACGGTCGTGCTTTCGACGGGACGGTCGAAGAACGCGACGTTTGGCTATCGCAGTAAGGCTGACGCTCTCCGCTGGCGAGTATTTCCCGCCAAGTTTGATCTCTAGCGCACGTTGCTCGCAATCAGGAAATGGGTCCGCTAGTTCCTTGACGGTGGTATGGCGAAACTTGCGGCGAAACAGTTGCAAATCCTCAGCTTCGTTCCGCGCGGGCTTTAAAGTAAAGTGATCGCCAATAGGACGGATGCAGCCGCTAAATTCCGCGATAGGCAGGCGGGATCTGGAGAAAACCATCCCGATCGGGGCGAAGCCGTGAGAACCGCCACCGGAAGAGATCTATCCATTTCACCGAATGCCGTAAGCCCTACCAGATATGCGCCCGATTAGACGCGATCCGCTTGGAGTTGTCCGACCCTTCTATATGTTGACCGCAGGGCATGCCACGCGCGCCGTCCGATTGCCCTGTTAATTTGGTGCCTAATCCAGGGGGCAGTGTAGCGAACGCCCGGGTAGCAGTCCCTTGCGACACGGGAAAGTTCAGAGGAGATACTGAATTCCCCATCGTTGAACGCTGCGCTCGCTTGGCGCATTGCATCTCGTCCAAGCGCGTCCAGCAGGATTTTGTGTAAGAGATTTTGGTCCAAGCCATCTGCGTGGTTGAAGAAATGCTCGATAGCAGCACGCCTCTGCAAAACATCGGGCAACCGAGAGGATGAATAGGTACGCGACATGTTTTGAGAATGTATCCGGTAGACCGCCTGCGGCGAGTTCAGAAAGCCGACTTCACCTTCGGCTGCCAAACGGAGCCACATGGCCATGTCGCCCGCGTGCGGCAGATCCTGGCAATATCCGCCGACGCGCTTTTGGGCGCTTGTTCTTACGATGGCGGTGGGCGTAGGTACGATGTTTCTGCCCCGCATCGATTTTAGGAAGTCAAGGCAAGAAAGAATCGTGGTTTCCGCGGATAACATTTTTCCGAAGGGTCTGCATAAAGTACGTGAGCCGTCGTCAAATAGCTCGAGCGCATCGCCAAATACAAAGCTCATGCTTGGCGTGGCCTCCATAAGTCTTGCAGCCTTTGCCAAAGCGCCCGGCAATAGATAGTCGTCCGCGGACAGGAGCAGGAACAGATCACCGGAAGCCCACTCGATACCTTCGTTATAGGTCGCGATATGTCCCTTGTTCGCTGCGTGACGCCTAAACTCTACGTTGCGGTTTAGTCTTTCTAATTCCTCTCCAACCTCCGCCGTGTTGTCGGGAGATGCGTCGTCCAGAATCAAAATTTGTGCTTCCACGTCTTGCTGCGACAATACGCTTTCGACACATTCTCGTAGAAAGTTTCCGTACCGATAACACGGGATTGCTACATCAATTTTCATAGTCAAGCTGGACCTCTCATTTTTCGGGCAATTTAGACCTAATGCCTTCGGTAAGGCCGCCATTTTCGGTCGCCCGCCGTCGACGTCAAAGCGACGACCCATCACAACCGTAACCGAGGTACGGATAGGGTCGCTGCACAACAGCGATTGGGACCGACGCCGTCTTCCGGAAGTGGCGCTCCAAGATCGAATGCTCTCAAACGATTCTAGCGAGCGTAAAAATGCATCAGGCGATAATTACTTTTCGTCCCAACCCCTCCGCTTAGCCTAGCGCCGGGCGCGCCACCGAAAAATCTCGTTAGCCGCGTTCACGGAAACCGTTCAGGCGCCATCCGATGGTATCGACAGTGTATATCAGCAAGCGAACCGGGAAAGTCGTCCAAACGGTGTATTGACCGCGTGATCGGCACGCCTTGCGAAGCGAATATGCCCACCTTGCGGTCTCCCGAGCCGGCATACTATCTATGATGTGGAACTGCTACTCCTACTGAAGTATCCGCACCGAACATTTTTGCCATATTCCCAATCACAACGGCATTTCCAATGATATGCTCTGAAATGCATAGTATTTTCGGGCACAGAACAAGAATGCGGGGAGCAAGACGGGATGGCGAATAAAAACGGCAGGCCGCAGTGCTCGGTGCTCTCATTTTTCTCTTTCGCCGCAGCTGTCTGCTGCCGGAGGAGAAGTCATGGCTGAACGGCGTATGAATCTCGCCCTCGGTCGGCTAATGAGCCGCGCGCCTGAGCCGTTGAAGGCTCTGTTGCGCCCGTTCAAGCAGGTAACCCGTGAAGCTGCCCAGCCTAAACTCGACGCCTGGGATCGCCCGCTCATCGAGCGAGTGCCTACCGGATTACTTTCCTGGCCTCCAAGCATCCCTATCGACGTGCTTTCACGCCCCCTGACGGCAGGCACCGACCTGCGTTGCCTACTCGTCACAGAGTCACTCGACGCAAGTGGAACAGACGAGTTCGTTGCTTTCCTCGCCCGGCGTCTACCGGAACAGCGAATCAAGACCGCGGTCCTGCTTGCCTCCGACGCAATCGCCTGGCGTGATGGGAGCCTAGCGTCGACCCTCCGCGAAGAGGGTGTCGCCGTCTTCTCGGGTACCGCCGCCAACGGGCCTGCTGCCATTGCCAATTGGTCGCCAGACGTAGTTTATTCGCATGGCGCTGCGGAATGGCCTCTCACGGCAGCCCGCGATCTTAACATCCCGACTCTCGAGGCCATGCACGGAATGCATAATGTGTTCGGGCGCACCGAGGCCCAACTTGCTGCCCGTAGGGCACTCCTCGACAGAATTGTCGCCGTTAGCGAATTGGTTCGCCGTCAGTACCTCGCCCGCGATTTGAAGACACCGCCGGAGAAAGTGGTGACGATCCCAAACGGAATAAACCGGGCGCGGGCGAGTCATCTCGACCGCCGCGCTGCGCGCGCTGCGCTAGGGCTCGACGGCGAGTTCCTCTTCTTGTCGCTGGCGCGTCATGTTGTTCAGAAGAACACTTACGGACTAGCGGAGGCATTTCTTGAGGTGGCGCCACGGCATCCTTCCGCGCATATGCTTATTTGTGGTCGTCCGGACGAGCAGGACTACGCCAGGCAGGTTGTGAACCTACGCAACAGGTCGGCGGTCGGGGGCCGGCTTCACATTCGCGATAACGCGCACCGGGTCGACGTGCTGCTCGCCGCCGCCGATGTGTTTGTGCTGGATTCCTTCTTCGAGGGTTGGTCGCTGGCATCGATGGAGGCACTCGGCGCGGGGGTGCCTGTCCTCCTCTCGGACGTGGGAGGTGCTCGCGAGCAACTCAGCGGAGCTGTTTCAAAGGGGATGCTTGTTGACAACCCCCTCGGCGACCCGCTTCGCGTCGATTGGCGAACTTGTTACAACGCGCGTTTTGCCCGCCAAGTGAATCGCGCGCAACTCACCGCAGCGCTTTCGGCGTTCGCCACTAGTGAGGTGGAACTGGCCCTCCGAGAGGAAATCCGAGAAGATTCGCTCGAACGCTTTAGCGATGATGCGTGCCTTCGCGCGCATGCCCAGACCGTGTACGAGATTGCAAGTATCGGGGCGTAGGCGCGCCCCGAAAAGGCACATCCCAAATAAATCGCAAGGTCGCCGCCGCGCGTGAAGCCGTCATGCATCTGAAGTTCGTCGAGGGTCTTTCGGAACGTAGCCGGTGTTCTGACCCAACGTTGGTTGCTCAGCTTGATCTGTGAAGGCCGGAGGGGATCGGCATCGTCAATGACCTGACCCGACGAAGCCAGGATCGTTGTGTGGAGCGTGTCGGGTTCACGATGGCGCACGGGGAGCGCAGGATTTGCCCGCCCGAGGATGCATGGAATTCGCGGCGATGGTTGTCGGGACGACTGCCGCCGCCGCCGCGGCCAAGGTGGTTCGGTGCCACCGAATTTCGTAAGAACAAAAGCCTATTCGCCTCTTTTGTAACCGCTGTTTTCAGGCCATGGCCACGATTTCGTGTTGTACGGCACAGGCCCACGGTTGCAGAACATCGATCTGGCTGTTTTGGACGGTCGCATCTCGATGAGCAGTGCAATGGTCGCCCAGTGTTCGGCTCCGCCATCAGATCCTGCAAACAATGTGCCCGACCCGGACAGCAGCGATCCCTGACACCTCGATCTCTGGCCGCCGTGTCGCACGCAGCTGACGACTCTGGTCGAACGGCGAGGCAAACCCGGAATGATTGTCTCCGACGACGGACCCGAACTAACCGCGGATGCCATCCTTGCCTGGTCGAAGGATCACAAGGTCGAGTGGTACTACATCGCGCCGGGAAGGCCCATGCAGAGCGGATATGTCGAATCCTTCGACGACAGGATGCGCGACGAGCTGTTTCACGAAAGTCTGTTCTTCGGTCTCGACCATGCCCGAAGCGTCATCGTGGGAATGGGCAGACGATTATAACCATTTCCGGCCGCACTCATCGCTCGGATACCAGACCCCGGCAGGCTATGCCGGGGCCATCGCCACAACCGGCTCCAACGCTGCGCAAAATGAAGGCTTCGCGTTTCGGTTGCTCAAGCCGCACCATCTGGCGTCTCGAAAACCGACGAGGCTCTAGTCAACTCTGGAGGAAATTCGCGGTGGCAGGGAAAGACGGCGAGACGTTTGACTAGCAAACAGATCGTGGATGGCATGCCAGAGGCGTTAATTACGGCTTCTCACTGGTCAAAACTCATTCGCCCATTCTCTGCGTCCGATGGACATGATGCGCCAAGGCTGGCTTTCGATCTTTCGCCAGGCATCGCAGCAGTGATCGACGATGTCGTCGTAGGATTTGAATACACGGTTTGAGAGCCAGTTTTCGCGCATGAAGTGCCAGAGGTTTTCGACCGGGTTCAGCTCCGGCGATTTCGGCGGGAGTGGCAGGATGGTGATGTTTTCAGGCACGACGAGCTTGTTGGACATGTGCCA
>NZ_JBFRDU010000036.1:0-49622 GCF_052113965.1 Rhizobium sp. RAF56 | reverse complement strand
TGGAATTCGTCGCTCGTCATCCCGGAATGCGTCGCCATGATGATCTCGACGAGGCCCTTTTCTCCCGATGCGGCGAGCGTCTTCATGTCGCCCTCAAGAACGGCCTTGAACGGCTGCTTGGTCTTCCATTCCGGATGGGCTGAAGCCAAAGCCTTCACGCGGTCGAGCGCGAAGGCGAGCTGGGTATACCTCGGATGCTCGACCCACAAGGTACCGTCGTTGTCGAAAACCGCAACGCGGTCCGCTTCCGGAACGAAGTCCGCCGAGCCCTTCGAGGTCACCTTTTCCACGAAGGCGACAATGGCAGCCTTCGGGGCGGTATCATTCCAAGACGGCAGTGGATCGGTCTGCGCCCCTGACGGGCCTGCGAACAACAACGCGGCCACGATACCGAGAGCCGCGTTGCGGACCAGCTTGAGGACATTGGATCTAGCAGTCATGTAACGCTCCCTTGACGGTCCAACACTCGACTTCCAGGACAACCTGGTACGCACGCGGCTATAGTCGCGAACACGACGAGCGGCTCGCGCCGCCCGCCGTATCGATCCTGGGTGTTAGTTGCCTGGCTTGTTCTTGATTGCCGCGTCGATCTGCCTTTTCACGGCCTCGAGGTTGAAGGAAGCCGGGTCCTGCATCGGCGGATAGTCGATTGCGGTTTCGGCCAGTTTCGCAACCTCCTGCTGGACGCTGACAAACCGCCAGAACTCGCGAGCGAAGAAGTCGTTCATGTAGCCGCCGCCGAGATCGTTGAGGCTCTGCTCGCCGATTGAGGGTGTCCGTTCGAAGGGATCCTGGCGGATGTTAACCATGGTTGGCATGTCCGTCGTGACCTTCGCACCCGGCCAGCCCTGCGGCTGCTGGAAGAACTGGTACTTGAAGTCGTCGATGCGAACGGCGCCCAGTTGCGGGCCGCCGAAGTAGAAGAACTCATGACGAGAGGACGGCGCCTTGCCTTCAAGGAGATCCATCTGATTGTAGCCGTCCAGATGGTTCTTGTAGGTCTCATCGCCGAGCTTTGCGCCCTTCAGCAGCTGGTCGGTTATGTTCGGATTGCCGGCTGCGGCCACCAGCGTGGGGAACCAGTCGAGCGCGGAGAAGATGCCGTTTTCCACGGCTCCCGCCTTGACGTGGCCCGGCCAGCGGATGATCGCCGGAGCGCGGAAGCCGCCTTCCATCACCGTACCCTTGGTGCCCTTGAACGGGGTCATGCCGCCGTCGGGCCAGGTGAAGACCTCGGCGCCGTTGTCTGTGGTGAAGACAACGATGGTGTTGTTGGCTTCGCCCGAGTCCTCGACGCATTTCAAGAGGCTGCCGACGCTGTCATCCAGTTGCGCCATGCCGGCCTCTTCAAGGCCGTAGTTGGTTTGGCTGTTCATCAGCGCCTGATACTTCGCCGACAGGAACGTCCAGACGTGCATGCGAGTCGTGTTGTGCCAGACAAAGAACGGCTTTCCGTCGGTCTTTGCCTTGTCCATGAAGTCGCACGACGACTTGACCAGCACTTCATCGAACGTCCCCATGTCGTATTTCGCTTTTGGGGTGATGTCGTGCATGTTCGGCACGTTGTCCATGTTGGCATAGGGCGCCAAAGGCCCCTCGTCGACGATCTTCTGCTTGCCGATCCGGCCCCAGCGTGGTTGCTCGGTCGCGTCGTCGGTGTCGGTTGCCCAGGTATGTATCAGGTTACGAGGGCCGACCTTGTCGCGGTACGACTGATCGTCAGGAAACGAATACCAATAGGGGTCCGACATCGCGTCGAGGTGATAGAGGTAGCCGAAAAACTCGTCGAAGCCGTGCAGCGTCGGCAGGAATTTGTTCAGATCGCCGAGGTGGTTCTTGCCGAATTGACCGGTTTCATATCCTTGCGCCTTGAGCGCGGCTGCCATGGTCGCGGCCTTGTCCGGCATGCCGACATCCGCCCCTGCCTGACCAACGGTCGTCAAACCCGTCCGCAAGGGGATTTCTCCGGTAATGAAGCTTGCTCGTCCGGCGGTGCAACTCGCTTCCGCATAGTAGTCGGTGAACATCATGCCCTGCGAGGCGAGCTTATCGAGGTTCGGTGTCTTCCCGGACATGATGCCGCGATGGTATGCGCCAACATTGAACCAGCCGACGTCGTCACCCATGATGACTAGGATATTCGGTTTAGGCTGCTCCTGCGCTCGCGCGGGTGCGTGCCCGCCGAACACCAGCGCACTGCCGCACAACAAGGCAGTGGTTATAAGATTCTGTTTCATGCTCATCGGATTCTCCCTCTTGGGTCACCGTTCGCCCCGGAGACTAAAGCCCCGTGGCTCACCTCAAAAAATGGTCAAAAAGCACTGATTATCCGCAGCGCAAGAAACCTAGTCTGCGCCTGCCGGCAGAATGGGGAGCGTCGCTAGACGCTCGCAGCAGCGTTCACGAAGGTGGACGCGGCATATATTGCGGATGGCCCTCCATCGAGCGGTCGAGCATGCGCAGGATTTCCGCCTCGATCTCCGCTGCGAGACTGCGGTATTCCTCCGCCTTTCCGTCGCTACCCGCGGCCTGCCAGCGTTGCAGCGCGCGCAGCGCCTCCTCATAGTCTTCACAAATGGTCCGAAAGTCGGCGCTCTTGGTGAAGAGCCTGCGTATGGACAGTTCGCGATGCGGCCAGCGAGTGACGAGCGGGGTTAGTCCTGACATGACGCTTGTCCTGTGATCGCGACAAAGGCCCGTAGAGGCAGCGTTGCTCTGGAAGCGATACAGATCAAGGTACGAACATGTTCGCACCTGCAGGTGCGGAATTGATCCGCACACTGGATGCCGAGATCGCGGACGCGAAGACCGTCACAATAGCTAACCCAATCTGCGCATATTAAAAAAACGGCAGTGGAGGCATACTACCCCCTTCTGGTCCAATCGGATGAAAGCTGGTGAGCGCCGGCGATAGGGTGGTGCGGCGCATGGGGTGTGACAGCACGGACAGGATCTGCCGGTCTTCGCAGCCAATGGGGGTGATCGATGGCATCGACCCGTAACCCGCCTGACGACGAACAGGAAGTGATGCCTTCCGGGCCGTCGCCTGCCGCGCGTCGAGCCCAGCTGGAACGCATTTTGGCTGATCCCGCCCTTCAGGCCAGCCCACGTCGGCGCGTGCTCCTTCGGTATCTCGTGGAGGAGACCCTGGACGGAAGGGCGGACCGGTTGAAGGGCTATTCCATCGCGCTTGCGGTTTTCAATCGTGACGAGTCCTTCAACCCGCAGTCAGATCCAGTTGTGCGACTGGAAGCTCGGCGTCTTCGGCGCGACCTCGACGGCTATTATGCCGGAGCGGGCAGCCACGACCGGATCCGCATTTCGATCCCGCGCGGGGGATACACGCCTCAGTTCGAATGGATGGACGGCGCAACCGAGCAGCAGCCGTTTCACTTGATCGAAACGAGTAATGCTCGGGCCGTCGCAATGCCCTCGGAGCCGCTGGAAGAGGATGCCCATGCCGCAAGCAGCCACAAAGCCGGCGGCCGCACCTGGAAGGCCGGTTGGCTACACGCGGTGGCGGCGGCAGCTTTCCTGCTCATCTGTGCGGCTGTCGGTGCGTGGATATGGAGCAGCCCGCGCGAGCGCGGCTCCGATGCCTTGGCCCGTGGCCCGACGGTCATCGTTCTGCCCTTCGAAGCGCTGAGTTCAGGAGAGGACGATCGTTTTCTTGCCTCCGGACTGACCCAACAGCTCGTTACCTACCTGATGCGTTTTTCAGCATTTCGGCTCTACTCCTTGCCGGCGAGCTTCCAGGTGGAATCCTCGGCCGACCCCAGGGAACTTGGGCGCACCCTTGACGTCTCCTATGTGGTGAAGGGAAATCTTCGCTCCGCAAACGGCTCGGTTCGCGTCGGCGCACAGCTTATCGACGCCGACAGCGGACAGGTCCTGTGGAGCGAATCTTATGATCGTCCGATGACGCCGAGCGCGCTGCTGAACGTACAGGACGAGCTTGCCAGCCGTATCGCCGTTCTTCTCGGTCAGTCCTATGGGATTGTCAACAACG
Organism: Rhizobium sp. RAF56; assembly: GCF_052113965.1. Classification (NCBI taxonomy): domain Bacteria; kingdom Pseudomonadati; phylum Pseudomonadota; class Alphaproteobacteria; order Hyphomicrobiales; family Rhizobiaceae; genus Rhizobium; species Rhizobium sp. RAF56. The sequence continues at coordinate 45,613 of NZ_JBFRDU010000036.1, read as the reverse complement.
ATGCGGCGAGCCGATTGCTCGACAAAGCGGCCGCGCCGAGCATGCCCACCTATGCCTGCATACTTCGAGCGTACGCTTACCGCCGCACGTTCGGAAGCGAGCTTTATCCTCCCGTGCGCACCTGTATCGAGGATTCCGTCCGGCGCGATCCGAGCTATGCCACGGGCTGGGCGATGCTGGGCTGGCTTCATCTCGATGCCGCAAGATTCGATATGGTGCCGCAAGGGGCAGTCAAGAATGAATACGATCAAGCGTTCAGCGCCGCAGACCACGCTGTCGAGCTCGATCCGACCAACATTCTGGCACTTCAAGCTCTCGCCTCGATCAACTACTATGCCGGGCATTACGACGAGTCCGAGCGTCTCCAACGGCAGGCTTTGGCCCTCAATCCCAACGATCCGGATACGCTCGCCCAGTTTGGCTGGCGGCTTGCCGCCCGGGGCAAATGGCAGGAGGGTCTCCCCTATTTGGAACGCGCCATCGACCGGACCGTCAACCCGCCCGGCTGGTATTTCAATCTGATCACCGTTCATCAGTATCTGGAGGGCGACTACACGGCAGCTCTGCAAAGCGCCGAGCGTGGTACCGCCGACGGTTCGGGAATGAGCTGGTCCTTCGTAGCCATAGCGCAGGGCGCGCTTGGCAATCGCGACGCCGCACGACAAGCACTGACTGAAATGGCCACAAGAGCGCCGTCCATGGCCCGCGATCCCGCAGCCGCGTATCGTCGGCATCAGGCCATAGAGTCGACAGTCGCCAGCCTGATAGAAGGCTTGCGCAAGGCGGGTTGGTCGGATCCCGCCACCCAAGCCTCGGTCAATGGCGCAAAGCCCTAGACATCGCTATTGGGCGGTGAAGAACGTGAGGAGTACTTTGCCCTTATCGCCAAGCAGGCAGACGAAGCGATCCGGGCGGCCCGTCTTCTCCTTGCGGGCAATATAGGCTTCGCCAAGCACCACGGTCTTTATAGGGACATCCTCCACCTTCGTATCTGCCTTGCTGATCGCCACACTCTCAAGATCAATGACCAGGTCTGAGATCTCCGGCGACCGTTCCTTTAGAGCGAGTAGCCCGGTGGACTTGCAGGCGCTCACCACCGGATCTTCGGCAGTCTGCGCCATCGCCTGCGAAGAGAGTAGGGTGAAGACAATTGTCGGAATGACCGCCCGTCTTGAACCTATCCTGCTCCTCATCGCCAAAGGCTTCCGGCAGGCTGCGCCGGTGTGCGGCAGAAAAGGCTCGCCGATCATGCCTTGTCGACGATCTTCTTGATCGCCTCCTTGGCTTCGCCCTTTGCGACTTGGGCCTTGCCTTCTGCTTCCTGGATGCTGCCTTTGACCTGTTCTTCATGGTTATCGATTGATTTGCCGAAAGCTTGGCGTGCTTTTCCGGCTACTTCGTTCGCCGTGCCTTTGATCTTGTCTGTCGTGCTTCCCATGACCGTCTCCTTTGGGTTGGTTCTCAGAAACGGCGCGGTCTCCAATTCGTTCCCGTAGTCGGTTTCTTTTGGAGCTTGTTCGACCTGGGCGATGGTATCGCCGGGGCGTCGGCCAGCCCCCTCGGAAATGCACAAGACGCCGAAAGCCCCTGCTCTCTAGCAGGGGCTCGCACGACTGTCGGTGCACTCTTATGCTGGCAGATTGGCGAGTGGCGGAGACTTACGTCTGGCCGCGTATTTTAGTGAATCGAGAAACTCAGAATCGGATACGGATGGCTTTCGCGGAACGTGGAAATCATGCCCATCGCCTGCTCAAGCACAGCGCTCGCTGCTTCCAGTTCGTTAGTTGAGAGCTCTTCTGTTGATCCGCGGATAGCCGAAGCCATGTTTTGCGAATTTTGTGCAAAGGATTGGCTCCCTTCCAAACTCGCTTCTCTCGCGCTCACCTCAAGCGTATCGGCAACCGCTATAAGTATTTCTTCGCGCTCACTTACAGTCATTTCTTGTATTGTCTTAAACCCGTCCATAACTTTAACTCCTAAATAGGAGAGAAAGATGATCTCTCGTTGGGCTTTAATTGGGTACTAATAGAGTTTTACGCAACATTTATTTGCCTGCAATTCTGACATAGCAGGTATCCATATTCCCCATTCCTCAACTGCTCCTTAGTCGCTTCCGGAACTGGCCTTGCAAAATATCGCCAGGGATAGCCATCCCTCAAAAATCAAGGCAACGGAGACTTGCCCAGACGTATTGACATAGTGTCGTAGAATTCTTGGCAAGGGTTGAGGAATTCCCCTAGGATTTCACATGGGACTTTTCGCTGCTGGAACCAAACGTGGCGAACAGGCAGGCGGCGATGATCAGGGCCGCTCCGGAGAAGGTCCAAACGCTCGGCACTTCAGCAAAGAAATAGTACCCAAGGATCATCGCCCAAACAAATGCAGTGTACTCCATGACGCCGAGGCGAGCGGCGTGCCCGCGCGCATAAGCCCAGGCGAGGCAGAAATGGCCGCACGTTCCGAACAACCCGACAAGCAGACCAAGCATCCAGTGCGATGGAGCGACCGGTTGCCAGTTCCATAAACCGACCGGCAAAACGATGAGAAATGCCATGCAATTGGCTAAAAAGACGATGGTGAATACCGAGTCATGCGCACTCTGCTGGCGCATCAGGACCATCGATAACGCATAGAAAAACGCGCATCCGAGTGCTGCCATCAGCCCGATCAAATCGGTCCCCTCGCCTCCAACCATTCCGTCACCGCGTGCAATCACGGCAACCCCACAGAAACCGACGAGGGTCGCCACCAGCGCATTAAGTGACACCGTCTCCTTTAGAATAACGCGGCCAAGAAACGCCATCAGAAGCGGGGCAAGGAATGTGAGCGCAACAGCCTCCACCAACGGCAGGCGATTGATCGCCGTAAAGAAGCACACCGCTGTGCCCACGACGAAGACAGCCCTCAGCGCATTTCGCCGAACGGCGTCGCGAGACGGCAGTTTTCTCCAGAATAGGAAGTAGATAAGGCCCGCAAAAAACGTTCCCATGCCGTAGCGGATCGTTATGGCCTGCATCAACGGATAGCTGTGCGTTATTTCCTTCATCGCCGCATCAAGCAGCGACAGGAAGGCGACGCCCAGCCCTGACATCAGAACCGGCATCCTCGATGCTTCATTCCTCATTTTTGCTCCGACGCAAGGGTGCTTCCCTGAAATTTATGAGTAGTTCATCACGACTGGCGATCGGGTTGGGCCGCCGCTGGCTGTTGCACCCGGCAATAAAGCAAGACTGGCTAACACCGACTGAGCTTCATAGATCGACGGTCGCCGCTGTGACCAGCCTGCGACCTTCATGTCCCCCGCATTTTCTTTGAGATTTAAGCGATACGTGGCAATGGCGACACCGAAAGCAATCGCGGTACTGTTTTCGTTGCCTTCCCGCCACAGTGCGGATCGATCGGGACGGCCTACCTCTTTCGCGGTATTTGAACGCGTCGCGTCCCGAGCTAACCTTTTGCGTGGGGATACTGGGGACGAAAGCCACTGACGCGGCGTACAGGTTTCTTGCGTCGGTGGCTTTACTTCAGCCGACGATAACAAACATTCGTATTTCTCTGATATACCAAAAGAAAAAGCCCCGCATTGAACCGGCCGCGGGGCAGTTGATTGGGAGGTGATTGCCTGCTCAATCTAGCATCATCGACCATTCGAGGTAAACAGGGGCGAATCTACCTATTTTGGGCAGGCGAGAGCGCTCTCTGGCCAAAGCCGGCCGATGGGATCGAGACCGTTATCGGCGCCACGATTCCGACTGCCGTCATGCCTCGTTCGAGCCAACCAAGACTGGGCCAATCCCCCGAGTAGACGAATGGCGGGTTGAGATACCTTCCGGCAACGGCTATCTGGTGCATCCTCAAGCGGCCGCACCGCGAACAACAAGGCTCGAAACCGGCATGATCCCAGATTTTCTCGTAACCCATTCCGGTGGCTTCCATGCCGACGAAATATTCTCCAGCGTCATCCTGACCCGGCTTTTCCCCCAGGCACGTCTGATCCGCAGCAGGGCGCCGGAATGGATCACGCCCGGCGCGGACCGCGTCATCTACGACGTGGGCGGCGCCTACGACGCTGCCGCGCAGATTTTCGACCACCATCAGCGGGGCGCTCCGCTGCGCGACGATGGACAACCGTACAGTTCCTTCGGACTGATCTGGCGGCATTTTGGCCGTGACTATCTTGCGGCCATGAGCTTTTCCGAAGAGCAAATCGAGTCGGTACACGCATCTTTCGATACGAGCTTTGTGCTCCCGGTGGACCTGGTCGACAATGGCGTGCTCGGCCCCTCCTCGGCAGGCCAGCTATCAGGGCTGACGTTGCCAGCTTTGCTGGAGACATTGAAGCCGGCTTTCGACGAGGCGGACCCCGAGGCCGAAGAGCGCAGTTTCCACGCCGCACTTGCCATTGCCCGTACCTTCATTGAGGCAAAGATCGCTAAAAGTGCCGCGAAATTTCGGGCCGAAGCCCTCGTGCAGCAGGCGATTGAGGATGCGGGCCAGGCACGCATTCTGGAACTGCCGACGGGGATGCCGTTCCGCCCGGCGATCGTGAAAGCGGGCGCCGATCACCTGCTCTTCGTCGTTCACCCCCGCGAAAAGGATTGGTGCCTGACCGGCATCCGCCGCGCGGACGAGGGTTTTGAACTCCGTGCCGACCTCCCCGCCGCCTGGGCCGGCCTGACCAACCGTGACCTGGAGGCGGTTTGCGGCATCGATGGCGCAAGCTTTTGTCATAATGGCCGGTTCATCGCCGCCGCCAAAACCCGCCAGGCGGCTCTCGCCATGGCCGAACTGGCGGTCATGGAGGCAATCTCGAACGGGCAATAGTCGGTAGTCGACGTGGCAGCGTCTTAAGCCGACCAATTCCAGCCACCGATGACAGTCAAAAACCACTTCGAAACGTGGATCGATATCGATCGCCTTTGAGCAGAGATTGGCCGTTCGTCCGTTGCCGGTGTATGCTTGGTTCTGAGAGGAGTTTGAGATTGGCCGTTGCATTCACCAAGGAAGAGAGCTTCGAAACTGCTTCGGAGACCCTGCTGCCTGACCGTCCCATTTCCCCCTACCCCAACCTCGTTACGGAAACGGGTCTAAGGGCTTTGGAGGCGCAGCTTCAGCAAGCTCGCGAAGCCTACGATGCGACAATCACGATCGAAGACGTAAACGAACGACGGCGGCAAGCCGCAAGCCCATTGCGGGATCTGCGCTATTTTGCAGAAAGAGTTCGCACCGCTCAGCTTGTTCCTGATCCGGCGTCAATCGAGACCGTTGCTTTTGGAAGTACGGTAACCTTCAGCCGCCACGATGGTCGCGTGCAGACCTATCGTATCGTCGGCGAGGACGAGGCGGATCCGAAGGCCGGATCGATATCCTTCGCGTCTCCCGTGGCCAGGCTTTTGATGGCCAAAGCAGCCGGCGATGTCGTGGGCGCGGACGATCAAGAGCTGGAGATCATTGCCATCTCCTAGAGCGTCCAATACCCAGCAAGCTTTCTTACCTTATCAATGGTCGCAGGAGCCGACGATGCAAATCTCTTCAATCTTGGATAAATTTCCAAGAGTTCGCCTGATGGCGAGCCCGACGCCAATTCAACGGCTCGAGCGCCTTGAGCAGGCTCTCGGCGATCGGCGGCGGGAGGTTGCGATCTGGGTCAAGCGGGACGACCTCATGGGTCTCGGAGGCGGTGGAAACAAGCTACGCAAACTTGAGTTTCTGCTTGCGCAGGCCCGATCGGAGGGCTGCGACACGGTCATTGCCATTGGCGGCGTCCAATCGAACTTCGCTCGCCTGACGGCCGCCGCTTGCGCACGCTCCGGATTGGCCTGCGAGCTCGTCCTGGCGCAGATGGTTCCGCGGATTGACGATCTCTACCACAAGAACGGCAACGTGCTGTTGGACAACCTGTTCGGAGCACGGTTGCATGTGCTTTCGACAGGTGACGATCCGAAGCAGTTTGCCGAAAGCCGCGCGGACGAGATCGCCGCGTCGGGTGGCAGGGCGTTTATTGCCACGCTCGGCGGCTCGACGCCCGTCGGATGCCTCGGCTACGTCGACTGCGCTTTCGAGATCGCCGCGCAATCGGCTGAGATGGACATTGCGTTCGACCGGATTGTCATCCCCAACGGCAGCGGCGGCACGCACGCAGGTCTCGCCGCCGGCATGATCGTGACTGGTAGTTCCGCAAGCAGGGTAAGAGCGCACAGCGTCGTGTCGTCACGGGAATCTACGATGTCCGCCACGGCCGACAAGGTGAACGCGGTTCTCGAACTCCTGTCGGTCGAAAAGCGGGTCGAGCCAGACGAGCTCAACGTCAGTGGCGGCCAACTCGGAGACGGGTACGGCATCCCAACGGCGGCTATGGTCGACGCCGTCAGGACGGTAGCCCGATCGGAGGGCCTGCTTCTTGATCCGGTCTATAGTGGCAAGGCCTTCGCCGGCCTGTTGTCCGATATTGAGGACGGCGCCATCCCTCCCCGCTCGAACGTCCTGTTTGTCATGACAGGCGGAACGCCGGCACTCTACGCGTATGCCGACGTATTCGCCCACTAGCTTTTCTGGTCGAAAGCCGAACGTGCCGCCCGCTTTACCTCGCCCGCGCGCTGCCAATCCCGACGTTTTCAGCGCGTGGCGGTTCAGGGCAGTCGGCTGCGTTCCGCCTGACGAAGCGCCTCCTGCGCTGCCTTTAGCTGAGCGCGCGTGTACATCAGGGCGTGCGAGGCCAGATCGTGGCCGTCCTCCCACAGGTTACGCCAAATACCCAGAATGCCTTCCAAGGGCTGGCCGACCACGCGCGACGAGAAGCTCTCGAATGTAATCGGACCGGTAAAGCCCGATGCGACGATCGCGCGGAACACTCCTGCCAAGTCGATTGTCCCGGAACCCATATAGCCACGGTGCGAGTCACCTGTGTGGAAATAGCCCAGATAGCTGCCAGTATCCCGTATCGCCGTGGGAACGTCGGATTCCTCGATGTTCATATGGTAGACATCGAGGTGAACCTTGACGTTGTCCGCCCCGATGCGCTTGCAGAGTTCGACGCCCTGCGAGGCGGTGTTCAGAACGTTGGATTCGTAGCGGTTCACGACTTCGAGCCCTAGGGTTATCCCGCTTTTTGCAGCGGTCTGCGCGACCTGGCCGAGAATGTCGGCGGACATCGCAACGCCGGCGGCCGTCGTCGGGATGCTGTTTTTCTGGAAGGCGGAGTGCAGAATGCCGCAAACGTGGGTAGCGCCGAGATCACGCGCAACCGCGAGCGCCTGCTCCAACTTCGCTTTCCCCCGCTTCGCCTTCTCGATATCCCCGCTGGAGATGTCGGTGTCCGCGTCGAGGCCGAGCGAAAAATTGATGCCGATTCCGTGTTTCTCAAGCGCCCGACGCGTGAAATCGATATCGATGGAACTCGGATCGAGAGCCGGTGCCTCGATGAAATCGTAGCCGACTTCCGCGGTTTTCGCGATTGCCCGCTCGCATTCGCCATGGCTCCAGCCTGCTTCCCATACCAGAGCGTGTACACCCAACTTGTTCATATCGGTCTCCTTCAGTTGTCGACGTGTTGGCGTGGCTCACCAGCGAGTGAAGCCACAGTTCGCCGAACCCCTGCCCCAATCATGGGACCAGCAGTGTCGGCAGCGAGGAAAAGAGCAGCGTGGGCTTGTCCATCGCGGATGAACCGCAGGAGCGCGTAGCCGCGGTCAATCTCAATTATTGTCGATGCGAAGGTCGGGCTCGGCGCTCCCTTCGATGATTGCCATGCCGTTCGGGAGATCGTTCTCCTCGACCTTCCTGATAATCTCCGTCTCGCCAAGGCCAAATCCGCGCCAGCGCTGTTGGAGGCGATGTCGCAGTTGCTCCTTGTCGACATCGACGAAAACGGTGAAGTCGAAAATCTCCTTCAGTCTGTCCCACGGCGGTTGCCGGGCGAGCAGATAGTTTCCTTCGCAAACGATGATGTCGGTGGAATTCGCAATAAGGTTGGCGCCGGCCCGGGCAATCTCGATCGAACGATCAAAGACCGGAACCGCGACGACGTCGTCCTCATTCGCCTTCAGGCGCTTCAACATGTGGCGCAAGCCATTCGCGTCGAACGTGTCGATGGCGCCTTTGAATGCGCGGCGTCCCATCTGTTCGAGCACGGTGTCGTCGTAGTGGTAGCCATCCATGGGAAACAGGGCGGCACTTTGGGCGTGTTTGTTGTTGATCATCTCGACCGCACATTCCGCCAAGGTCGATTTACCCGAGCCGGGCGCGCCCGCAATGGCGATCAAAACTCGGCGGCTACCAGCTTCAGCGAAGCGCTGGACGGCAATCGTCGCGATCTGGTGTGCGTTGACTTCGATTTTGCTCAAAGGGAACATCCCATAGCCTTTCAGTGCATCGTGCGGTCGATTGCGAGCGGGAAACGCCGCTCGCTTCGACATCAGTACAATCCGTATTGGGCGGCTTTGGAGCGCAGGAATGAGAGACCGTTGTCCAACACTTCATCCGCGTCGCGTGCGACCGGACGCCACGTCGATATGTCGCCGGCCATCTCCGAGGGCATGCTGACGAAGCTTTCGAGCGTAAGACCGCCCTTGAAGCCCGTCGCTGCCAGGCAAGCAAAGATAGCGTCCCAGGGAACGTTTCCGTAACCAGGTGTTCCGCGGTCGCTTTCCGACATATGCATGTACTTCAGATGATTTCGCGCACTCAGGATTCCGTTCGCCGCACCCTTTTCCTCGATGTTCATGTGGAAGGTGTCGAGGTGGACGAAGACATTGGCCATCCCGATGCGCTCGACCAAGGCGACCGCCTGCTCGGCCGAATTGACAAGATGGTTCTCGTAGCGGTTCACCGCTTCCACGCCGAGTTGGATGCCATTTCGCTCGGCGTGCTTTGCGGCCGCCTCCAGGGCGCGCGCGACGTTGTCATACTCGGCTTTGGTCGGAGGCGAGCCCGTGCGCTCGTTCGTGCCGCCGTAGGTCACGCCAGTCAGCGCTTCGCCACCCATCGCCGCCGCTTTCTCGATTGCCGTCTTGAGGTGTTCTATCGCTGCCTCCGGGCGAGCCGATGCCCATGCCGCCTGCGGCAAGACAAGTGAACAAGCGGCACGAAGTGCATGTTTCTCCAATAGCTTTCGGGTATGAGTGGCATCGACGGAGGGCGCGTCCACCAGTGGAATTTCGATGAAATCCATCTTGTATTTGACTGCGCCGGCGATCGCCCGCTCCGCACCGGAGCGGTCCCACTTCATGGTCCACATGCTTGCGTGTATGCCAAAACCTTGCACTTTTTAGCCCTTTCTTCTGCGTGAAGCGAAGTAGGTCGAAACAATCGTCCTTGCGGCCATGACCACGATCATCAGCACGCCCCAAAGGGCTGTCGCCAAATGCTGGTTCGCACCCATGAGGTTGAGCCCGGAGGACAGGAGTTGAAGAACGATAAGCGCGACAAAGACGGGCAATACCCGGCCGAACCCGCCAAACGGGTCGATGCCACCCAGGAAAGCGGCGAGCACGGTAATCAGCAGGTAGGATTCGCCGTGGCCCACGCGGACCGAGTTGAAGCGAGCAAGCATGATGACCCCGGCCACCGCACACATCAGGCCTGAGAGCGTATAGACAAGGATCAAGATCCGACGCGTATTCAGGCCCGAGTAGCGCGCGGCTTCGATGTTGGAGCCGATCATCAGCAGACCGAAACCAAGCTTGAAGCGCGTTAGCAGAAGCTGCCAGATCGCGACGCAGACAATGAAAATGAGCAGCGGAATCGGGAGGCCAAAGATTTGTCCATGGCCAATCGGAGCAATGAAGCTCGGGAAGCCGGAGACGTCACCGCCGCGCGTCAGAAACTCGCCAAGACCGCGCAGGAAGATCATCATGGACAGAGTGATCAGGATAGGGTGGGCACGCGTGTAAGCAATCGCCGCGCCTGTCATGAAGCCTGCAGCCCCGCCGACGGCAAGTGCCGCCAAGACCCCAAGCAGGAAGGCGCCGGGAGGGGCATCGACGCCACCGTAGGACTGAAGCACCCACGCGGCGGCCAGCCCCGAGAGGTTCGCAGTGAAGGTAACAGAGAGGTTGATACCGCCGGTCAGCAGCGGAAGCAGCATCGCGAGCGTAAGGAGCCCGAGTTCGGGGAGCTGGAATGCGACCGATCCAAACGTGGCTGACGAAATGAAGTTGTTCGCTGCCAGGCCGAAGATCACCATCACCGCCAAAAATGCGATTGCAGGTCCCGTCATATCGGCGCCGAAAGTGGCGTTGAATTTTTGAGCGATGGCTTTCATCAGCGTGTGCTCCCCCTGCTGGCGGTGCTCTTGGCCAAAAATGGCAGCAGCTTGTCGAGGCGTGCGGACGACAGCGTGATTGCGATGAGAATGATCGCACCGACGATCATCTTGAATGCGAACGGTGAGACACCCATGAGATTGAGGCCGTTCTGCGTGATCGAAACCATGAGCACGCCAAGGACGCATCCGATCACCGAGCCCTTGCCGCCGCCCAGCCGTGCGCCGCCCAAAACGGTGGCTGCAAGGACGTCGAGTTCACGTCCGTAGAGAGCGTTCGGTACGACCTCTTCCGCGTAGTGGGCCTGCATCAGTCCGGCGATGCCAGCCATCAGGCCGAGCCAGCCGAACGAAATGTAATGCATCGCTCCAATGTTGATCCCGAAGCGGCGCGCGCCTTCCGGATTGTCGCCAAAAGCGTAAAGCTTCCGGCCCGTTGTGGTGCGCGAGATCATGAACCAGGTCGCGATACAGCAGAGGATCATGACCACGACCGGCAGCGTGAGTTCCGCCCACGATCCGTCCGGCATTTCATGTTCATAGAAGACGACGCGCGTCGTCAGCCACTCAGGCAGATTGTAAATCGACACGCCTTTGGTGAAGAACATCAGCAACCCGAAGAAGATGTTGAAGGTGGAGATCGTCGCGACGATCGAGATGATGTTCAGCTGGTAGACGAGCGCTGCGTTGATCAACCCGAGGCCGATGCCCACGGCTCCGGCAATAATGAAACCTTCAGCCCAGTTGCCTCCCCCCAAAGCGCCGAGCGCGAGAGCGGTGACGTACTGCACGACGGACGCCGCGACGGCGAACGAGATATCGATCCCGCCTGAGATCAGGACGACGAGCAACCCTACCGCGAAGATGATATTGACGGCAGAGACGTTCAGCACGTCGAACGCGTTCGAGATGGTTAGAAACTGTTCAGCGCCAAACGACAGCCCGATGCAAAGCACAATCATGACCGCCAGAAGCGTGAATTCGGTCGTGTGTCCAAGGATCATCCTACGCATAGACGGCAGACTCCAGTTCGGTGAGCGACATGCGTCGCGGGTCATAGGTCGCGTGAATCCTGCCTTCCACCATGTGAATGATGCGGTCGGCGTTGAAGTAGACCTCCGGCGGTTCGTCGGAGATCAGGATGATCGCCAGCCCCTGGGCCGCGAGTTTGCGGACGATGTCGAAGATGCCCGCCCTTGCGCCGACATCGACACCTACCGTTGGGGCATCGAGAATGAGAATCTTGGGGCCGATTGCCAGCCACTTGGCGATGGCCACGCGCTGCTGATTGCCACCGGAGAGCGTTCGAATGGGATCCTCGGGGCTGCCGATTTTCACGCCAAGCGCGGAGATCCAGTGATTGACGACGTTCGCCTTCTTGCTTGGCGAAATCAGTCCACCGGACAGGATGCGGTTGAGCGACGCCATCACCAGATTGTCGGCGATGGATTGTGGCTGGTTGAGGCCAAGGGATAGACGGTCTTCGGACAGGTAGGCGACACCGGCGCGGATAGCATCGCGGTTGGAGCCGAAATCCACCCTCTTGCCGTCGATGGCAATCTCGCCCGATTGCGGACGGTGCATTCCAAAGAGCGCAAGAGCAAGTTCCGTGCGACCAGCGCCCAGAAGTCCGGTGATCCCGAGTGTTTCGCCCTGGCGGAGCTCGAACGAAATGTCCTCGAACTCCCTGGCTCTTGAAAGCCTCTTCACCGATAGCACCACGCGTTCGTTGTCGTGATCGGAAGCGATGACGGCGCTATCGAAATTGCGGCCTGTCATCAGCTCGGTAACCCGTGATTGAGTCATGCCCTCCACCGGAAATACGCCGACGAGCGCGCCGTCGCGCAAGACCGTCATTCGGTCGGAAATCTGAAGCACCTCGGCGAGGCGATGCGAAACGAACACCACTGCCACGCCCGAAGCGGACAGATTTCGAACGATATCGATGAGATAGTCCGTCTCCGACTGCGTCAGCGACGCGGTTGGTTCGTCCATGAAAACGAGACGGGCCTCGCCAACCAAAGCACGCGCGATGGCCACGATCTGGCGCTGCGCAATCGGCAACTCCTTCAACGGAAGATGAAGATCTAGGCTTACCCCGAGCCGGGCGAGAGCCTTCTCCGCTGCTTCTTCGATGGCGCGCTTGTTGACGAGCCCGAATTTTCCGTTGACGGCGTATTGAAAGCCGATGTTTTCAGCGACCGTCATCTCTCCGAAGAGTGCGAGATCCTGCCAAATCACCTGGATCCCAAGCGACTGCGCCAGGGTGGGTGTCATTGCCGTGATGGGCTTGCCGTCAAAGAAAAACTCGGCCCCATCCTGCGGCTTGTAAACCCCGGTAATGACCTTGATCAAGGTGCTCTTGCCGCAGCCATTTTCTCCAGCGAGGCAATGCACTTCTCCCGGATTTACATCAAACGACACTCCCTTGAGCGCGCGCACGCCGCCAAAAGTGACCTTGATGTTCTTGAGTGACAGGAGCGGTTCGGCGCTCATCATGGCATGCCTCCCTGATCCGCGGGATCGACGGACGACGCAGGTTTTCTTTTCGTTTCCGAATTCGGGTCGCGTGGAGCTAGCTCCCCGCGACCCTGGGCTTGGGGAGGATCAGAGGCCCATACCGACAAGCTTGTCGATGCTATCCTTGTTGATCGCCAGCAGTTGGTCGACGACGATGGTGTTCCCTTCGGGAGTGATCTTCCCGAGGCCCTCGATTTCATCTCCGGCTTTGAGGCTCTCGCCCTTGGAGATGCGATCCGTGAGGGTCACGAACACCTCACCTGCCTGCTTCGGATTCCACATGAAGCCGCCGGTGAGCGCCCCCGACTTGATCAGCTTGGCACCCTGCCCTGGCGAGAACGGGCCGATGACGAAGACTTTCCCGTCCTTGCGACGCTCCTCGACAGCGCGCCCGGCACCAATCGGACCCTGCGAACCGAACGCAAGGAAACCCTTGAGGTCGGCGTTCGCCGCCATCAGGTCGAGAGCGGTCGAACGGCTCTTATCCACATCCTCGGCAACGCCGTAGCGATCGCCAACCAGCTTCATGTCGGGATAGTTCGCCTTGATGTAGGCGATGGCGGCATCAGCCCAGGCATTGTGCAGCGGCACGGTCAGCGAGCCGACGAACACCGCGTAAGAGCCCTTGCCGCCCATCTTTTCGGCAAGCAGCTTTCCATGCGCCTCACCGAAGCCCTTGGCCGAAGCAAGCTCGAAATCCCAGTCAGCGCCAACCTGCTTCGGCGATTCGTGGGTGATGACCTTGATTCCGGCTGCCTGAGCCTTCTTGAGGACCGGCTCGAGCACCTTCGCATCGTTCGGCACAACGCCGATGACGTCCACCTTCTGGGCGATCAAGTCTTCAATAGCGCGTACCTGGAGGGCGGGATCGGCGCTGGTCGGGCCAACCATGAAGCCTTCGACCCCGAGCTTGGCGCTCTGTTCCTTGATGCCTGCTTCCATGGCATTGAACCACGGAATGCCGCCGATCTTGACGACGACGCCGACTTTGGGGCCAGCAAAGGCAGTGGATGCGAGAAGCGCCAGCGAAAGGCCGAGCGTGACTGCGAGCATTCTCTTCATGGGATCTCTCCTCCTCCATGGATGGGCTGACAAGGAAGATCGCCCACAGGAACCCGATGTTCCTGTGCTGAACGTTTTCGGTCCCGTTTTCGGAACCTCCTCCCTTACCGCCTCCTCTAAGCGACCATCGCGCACAATCGGTCTTGCAAAACTGCACAATCGATGGTGCAATGAGATTAACACGAAAAAGCCTTTCGTCAATACACCCGTTGATCTAGACAGGAAGAACCGCTTAGGAGATTCCAGCATGACCGAAAAAGAGCAAAAGAAAGCAACGATTTACGATCTGTCGGTTGTGTCAGGCGCGTCGGCCTCGACGGTCGCTGCGGTGCTAAATGGCACCTGGCGCAAGCGGCGCATCTCCGAAGAGACGGCGGAAAAGATCATTTCGCTCGCCAAAGCGCACAAATACACGGCCAATCTGCAGGCCCGTGGCCTTCGAAATTCCCGGTCCGGGCTGGTAGGTTTGCTGGTCCCTGTTTACGACAATCGTTTCTTTTCTTCCATGGCCCAGACGTTTGAAGCCCAGGCTCGCAAGCGTGGCCTTCTGCCAATGGTGGTGTCGGGGCGTCGCGATCCGGAAGAAGAGCGGAATACCGTAGAGTCGCTCATCGCCTACTCCATTGACATGCTATTTATCGCCGGTGCAACCGATCCCGACGGTGTTCATCAGGTGTGCGCGCGAGCCGGCCTTCCCCATGTGAATATCGACCTTCCCGGCAAGAATGCCCCGTCGGTGATTTCGGATAACAAGCGAGGAGCGGAAGCGCTGACCTCGGCGATCATAAATCATGCCGAAAGAATGGGACCGCTGACCCCAGAGGACGTGTATCTGTTCGGCGGCCGGGACGACCATGCAAGCCGCGAGCGCGTTGCCGGCTTCCATGCCGTCAAGGAGGCTTTTTTCGGAGTGACGAGCATTGGCGACATACAGAGCACCGGCTACTCGCCAGGGATGACGCAGCTCGCCTTTGAGCGTTTCTTCGAGCTTCACGGCAGGTTGCCGCGTTGCTTCTTCATCAACTCATCGATCAATTTCGAGGGCTTGCTTCGCTTCATGGGGCGTCACGATGGCGAAGCCTTCGGCGACATTGTCGTTGGATGCTTCGACTACGATCCGTTCGGATCGTTTCTTCCGTTTCCGGTCTACATGATCCGGCCAAACATCGCCGAGATGCTGGAGAGAGGTTTCGAACTCCTCGAACAGCCCGTTACCACCCCTCAACTCGTAATGATCGAACCTCAACTGGTCCCCCCGCGCACAGCCTTGGAAGGACCTCTTGACGCGTTGCGAGATCCCGCTCCTACGACTGAACTTGCCAGCTAGTCTAATTTTCCTAAAACCACCGCCCAGAAGAGCAAGGATGTCCGTAAGGACAACTACCCGTGTGCGGGGGGCTCGGGTAGAATGGGGTTGGTTTGGGGGACGAAGATGTCGAAACTATTCGCGGTTTTCTTGACGAGTTTCTGTCTGTTATTTCATTCGGCGGCCGGCCCGGCATCGGCCACCCAGGAGACGCCGCTGCTTCGCCCCTTCACCGGCGACTTCGAGGCGATGGCCAAGCGTCGTCTCGTCCGCATCATCGTCCCCTACAGCAAGACAATCTATTTCATCGACAAGGGAGCTCAATACGGCACCGCCGTGGACTTTGGGCGCGAGCTGGAAAAGGTGCTCAACGCCGGCCGGGAAAAGGAGATCGAAAAAATCCGGGTGGCCTTCATCCCGACGGCGCGCGACGAGTTGATACCTGCGCTGAACGAGGGCCGTGGCGACATCATCATGGCCAATCTCACAGTCACGCCAGAGCGTCAGAAGCTGGTCGATTTCGCAGCGCCGCTGTTCGACAACGCGAAGGAAGTGCTCGTTGCCGCGCCCTCAGCACCGGAGATCGGATCACTGGACGATCTGGGCGGCAAGGAGATTTTCGTCCGCAGGTCGAGCAGCTACTACGAGCATCTGGCAGAGATCAACCGCAGTCGCGAGGCCGCCGGAAAGCCCTTGATCACGTTGCACCCCATGGATGAAAGCCTGGAGGACGAGGATCTGCTGGAAATGGTCAATGCCGGGCTCCTGCCCTGGACGGTCGTCGATGAATACAAGGCCCGCATATGGGCCTCGGTGTTTCCAGACATCAAGACGCGGGACGACGTGCTGATTTCATCCGAGGGACAAATCGCCTGGGCCATCCGCAAGAACAGCCCTGAGCTCAAGTCAATTCTCGACAAATTCGCCGAAGAGCATCGTATCGGCACTACGTTCGGCAACATGCTGAGGAACAAGTTCTACAAGAGCGACAAGATGGTACATCGCGCCTACGCACCCGATGACCTGAAGAAGTTTCGGGATCTCCTTGCGATCTTCAGGCAGTATGGCAGCAGCTATTCCTTCGACTATCTGATGCTTGCCGCACAGGGCTATCAGGAGTCGCAGCTCAACCAATCGCGGCGCAGCCCGCGTGGAGCCGTCGGCATCATGCAGTTGCTGCCGTCAACGGCGGCGGACAAGGCGGTCGGCATCAAGGGCATCGATAAGAGCGCCGAGCGCAACGTCGAGGCCGGCACGAAATATCTTCGCCACCTGATCGACACCTATCTGAACGAACCGGGACTTACTCCCCGCGAGCAGTTCCTGTTTGCCTTCGCAGCCTACAATGCCGGCCCCGCCAACCTGAAGAAATTCAGGCAGAAGGCAGAGGAAATGGGCCTCGACCGCGATCGCTGGTTCGGCAACGTTGAAAACGGCGCAGCCGCCATCGTTGGGCGCGAGACCGTGCAGTATGTCGGCAACATCTACAAATACTACATTGCTTACAACCTGCTCGCCGACAAGGTCTACGATCCAGACGCCGCCAAGAACTAGTGAAACGCTGTTTGGGATCTTCCGCACCCGTTCCGGGCGGCCGGGATCATGTCATGATATCCGCAGATCGCTCTCGCGGTCGAAGACGTGGATCTTGTCGGGCGCGATCCACAGCCCGATCGTGTCGCCGCTGCTGATCGCACCGCGGCCCGTCTCGACCACGGTCAACTCCGGCTGCGTCTCGGTCGTCACGTAAGTCGCCGATCCCGTCGATTCGACAAAGGCGACCGGAACCTTGAACGTGGCATCGCCAGTCGTCGTCACCAGCAGATGCTCCGGACGAAGCCCGGCAATGACGTGCTTGCCGGCAGGGAGCGAGCGGCCGGTGGCGACGCGCTGGTCTGATGCGCCGAGATTGAGGATCAGCGATTGTCCGTCTTCGGCAACGGTTGCCGGAATGAAGTTCATTGCGGGCGAGCCTATGAAACCGGCAACAAATCGGTTTGCCGGCGTGTCGTAAAGATCGAGCGGGCGGCCCTGCTGTTCGATGACGCCGTCGCGCATGACGACGACATGGTCGGCCATCGTCATCGCTTCGATCTGGTCGTGCGTCACGTAGACGAATGTGGCGTGCAGGCGCTCGTGCAGCGCGCGGATCTCTTTGCGCATGTGGACACGCAGCGCGGCGTCGAGGTTGGAAAGCGGCTCGTCGAACAGGAATGCCTTCGGGTGCCTGATGATGGCGCGGCTCATTGCGACGCGCTGACGCTGGCCGCCGGAGAGCTCGCGAGGATACCGCTTCAGGAGATGCGACAGCCCTGTCGTGGTGGCGACGTCTTCCGCGGCCTTGCGTGCGTCGGCCTTCTTCACGCCGCGAATCCGCAGGCTGTAGGTCAGGTTCTCCTCGACCGTCATGTGCGGATAGAGCGCGTAGGACTGGAACACCATGGCCACGTCGCGCTTGCGCGGCGGCACGTTGTTCATCAGCTGCCCGGCGATCTTCATGTCGCCCCCGGAGATCGTCTCCAGGCCGGCAAGCGAGCGAAGCAGTGTGGATTTACCACAGCCGGAGGGACCGACGAGCGCCACGAAGGTTCCGTCCTCGATGGCAAGGTCGATGTTTTTCAGCGCATGGAAGGCCCCGTAATATTTGTTGACCCCGGAGAGTTCGATTTGAAGTGTCATTTGAGAGCTCCCGAAGTGAGGCCGGAGACAATGCGGCGCTGCAAGAGGACGAAGACGGCGAGAATGGGCGTCACATAGATCGTCGCGTAGGCCATGATGTTGTTCCATTCCGTGGTGTTCGGCCCCATGAAGGTATTGAGCCCGACGCTTGCCGGCTGCAGTTCCGCCGCTTGGATCATCGATTTCGAATAGACGAACTCGCCGAAGGCCTGCATGAAGATGAGAATGGCGCTGACCAGGATGCCGTTGCGGGCAAGCGGCAGCACGATGTTGAAGAAGGCGCCGATGCGCGAATTGCCATCGACGAGCGCCGCCTCCTCTAGTTCCATCGGCACGCTCATGAAGGTGGCCCGCACCAGGACGACAAAGAAGGGCATCTTGTTGGCCGCAATCGCGATGACGACGGCAAGGCGTGGAAAGTTCAAAAGCCCGATCTGCGAGAATCCGACGAAGATCGGCGTCACCATCAGGGACGGCGGCAGAACCTGCAGCATCAAAATCAGGAACAGCCCGATGTCGATCCAGGCATTGCGGTAGCGCGCCAGCACATAGGCGCAGCCGACGCCGAAGATCGAGATCAGCGCCACGGCGCCGACGGCGATCACCAGGGAGTTCCAGAGATAGCGCGCCATGTTGCGGCTCGCCCAGACATTGCCGAAGGTGCTCCATTGCGGTTCGGCCGGCCAGAAGCTCGGCGGCGTCGCATACATTGCCGACCCCGACTTGATGCTGGTGACGTACATCCAGTAGAGGGGGAACAGATAGATCGCGGCGAGGAATATCGCGACGGCGAACATCAGACGATTGCGGAAAGTCTCGCTCATCCACGCACCTCATGCCGGGTGGAGCGCACGTAGACGATCGAGGCGAACATCACGAAGACAATCATGATGACCGAGATCGTCGCACCCTTGGCGAAATCATATTGGCGGAAGGAGAGATCCCAGGCCCAGAATTGCGCGACGTTGGAAGAATTGTTCGGCCCGCCATCGGTGATCGCGGCGAAAAGGTCGAACTGCTGCAGCGTGAAAATCAGGCCAAGCGCCACGACCGCACCGATCGTCGAGCGCATCATCGGCAGCGTAATGGTCCAAAACCGCTGCCAGACATTGGCGCCGTCCAGTTCCGACGCCTCGTAGAGATCCTTCGGAATACCGGAAAGGCCAACCGACAGCAAAATCATGTTGAAGGCGGTGCCGAGCCAGATATTGGCGAGCACCACGGCCCACAGCGAATAATGCGGGTCCGAGCGCCAGAAGATATTGGCATGAATGATGCCTAGCTCCTTGAGCAGGAAGTTGAGCACGCCGAAGTCACCCGACAGGATCCAGTTCCAGATCGCGCCGGCAACCAGCCCCGGCATCACCCAGGAGGCAAGGAACAGCCCGCGCAGCCAGGAGGCACCGGGAAAGTTGACCCAAAAGAACAGCGCCAGCCCGAACCCGATCAGGAACTGCCCTGTAATCGACGCCACCACGAAGATCGCAGTGTTCATGAGGATGCCGCGGGTCTCCGGCAGCTTGAACAGATCGACATAGTTCTGGAAGCCGGCAAAAGGCCGTATGAAGCTCCCCATCGAGAACATGTCGACCTGCTGAACGCTCATCAGCACGTTGTAGACGAGCGGCAGCCCCGAGAGCAGCAGCAGGAAGACCAGCGGCAGGCCGACCAGTACAAGGTCGAAGCCTTTGCCATCCGTCAGGCTGGACAGGATCCTTTTCATGGGTCCTCCGATGCCCCGATCGGGGCTGCCCGTCGCCTTGGCGAAAAGGCAGCCCCTTCCGGGAGGAAATTGTGGGACGGCGCTTTGCCCAAAGGGGCGTCGCCGGTCGAAGTCGGTCTACCTTCCCCCGTTGGAAAGAAGGTAGACCCGTAGGGACCGGATGGGCTAACTCAGCCTTGAACCGCCTTGATCTTCTCGGCCGCCTGGTCGAGCGCGTCCTTCGGGGACATCTGGCCGGTCAGCGCCGCCTGGATGGCGCCCTGGATCGCCTTCGAGATCTTCGCCCAGTTCGGCGACGGGCCGCGTGGCTTGGCGTATTTCAGCTGCTCGACGAACACCTTCAGCGCCTCGTCCTTCAGCTGGTTGCCGGTTGGCGGGATGGCGATGTCGGAGCGGGCCGGCAGCTGGCCGAAATTCTTAAACATCTTGTCGTCCTGCGACGCGAAATATTCGAGAACCTTAAAGGCTTCAGCCGGATGCTTGGTGTTGGAGAAGATCGCCCAGTTGAAGTCGCCCATGGCCGAAGACCGCTCGGCACCGGCTTGAGGTACCGGCAGCAGCGCCACGCCCCAGTCGAACTTCGCGTCCTTCAGCATGCGGTCCAGCTCCCAGGGGCCGGAGATCGCCATGGCGGCGTTGCCGGCATTGAACGTGGCCGTCGCATCCCACTGGCCACGCGTCAGCGTGTCGGGAGAAGCGAGCTTGTCGTCCATGATTTCTTTCCAGGTGGAAAGCGCCTTCACCGCACCATCGGTATTGATGTGGTCATAGGTTGCGCCGCCCATCTGCGCCCAAGGCAGGAACTGGAAGGTGCCTTCCTCGTTGGCTTTTGCCGAAAACGTCAGGCCGTAGACGTTCTTCGAGGGATCGGTGAGCTTCTTGGCGTCGGCGAGCAGCTCGTCCCAGGTCTGCGGCGGCTTGCTCGGATCAAGACCGGCGGCCTTGAACATGTCCTTGTTATAGTAAAGGGCAATCGTGTTCGTCGCCTTCGGCACACCGTAGTATTTGTCGTTCCAGGTCACCGACTTCAGCGGACCCGGGAAATAATTGGCCGCCTTGATGCTGCTCGACTTGGCGATCATGTCGGTTAGGTCGAGGAATGCGCCATGCGAGGAAAATAGTGCATGGTCGGGATTGTCGACCGCGATGATGTCAGGCGCCTGCCCCGTCGAGAAGGCGCGCATCGCCTCGCTGACGACGTCGTCGAACTGGATCTCGCGGTACTCGACCTTGATGCCGTTGTTGAGCGCGTTGAATTCCTTCACCAGGTTCGGCGCCGGTTGGATGTCCTTGTCAAGCGACCAGACGGTGATGGTGACGTCTTCGGCCTTGGCCGAGAGGCCGAAAGCCGAAACGCTTGCGAGCGCGACGACGCCCAGCATCATGTATTTGCGGATAGCCATAATTCTCCTCCTTTGTGGTTATCTGAGTGGCCGCCCTTCCTCCGGCGACCACGCTCCTGTATGTCTGCTCGGTTCGGAAACGCTTAGGCTGCGTCGGCCACAAACTCGCCGCCGCGGCTGCGCTTCAGGTAGTTCAAGCCGTGGATCTGGCCGGTCATTTCCAGCGCGTCGCGATAGACAGGGTCATGCCAGCCTTCGATGTCGATCGAGCCTGACCAGCCGGCGAGCCTGAGTTCAGAGATGATGTCGGTCCAGTTGCTGTCGCCGAAGCCCGGCGTGCGCATGAATACGAACTTTTCCTTGCCGAAGATCCCGTGTTCCTTGATGACGTCCCAGCGGATCGTCGCGTCCTTGCCGTGCACGTGGAAGATCTTGTGCGCCCACTTGCGGATCTGCGGCAGCGGCTCGATCAGGTAGACCATCTGGTGGCAGGGTTCCCATTCGAGACCGATATTGTCATCCGGCGTCTCGTTGAACATCAGCTCCCAGGCGTCCGGGTTGTGCGCAATGTTCCAGTCGCCTGTCGCCCAGTTGCCATCCATCGCGCAGTTCTCGAAGGCGATCTTCACGCCCTTGTCGGCCGCACGCTTGGCAAGCTCGCTCCAGACTTCCCTGTAGCGTGGCAGGCTGTCGGTCAGCGGCTTGTTGCGAATGCGGCCGGTAAAACCCGCGACGCAGGTGGCGCCGAAGTGATGAGCGTTATCGATGCAGTCCTTCCAGCCCTGTAGGGTCTGGCGATCCATCTCGGTATCCTCAAGCGGATTGCCGAACATGCCGAGCGTCGAGATGGTGATGTCGCGGTTGCCGATGGCATCGACGCAACGCTTGCCGAGCTCGGCAAGGTCCTGGCCGTTGGTCGTCTGCCAGAAGAAGGGCTCGAAACTCTCGAAGCCGAGGTCGGCAATCTTCGAAATGCCGGCTGCGGCGTCCTCGCTGCTCGCCTTGACCATGGTGCCGATGCGGATGGATTTTGCAGGGTTGTTCACGCTGTCGTCCTCTTATCTACGCTGAAATCTCGACGCGCTTGCCGGTCTTGGCGCTTTCGATGGCGCCGAGAACCATGGCAAGGCTCCTGATATTGTCGCTGCCATCAGTCTCCGGCCGCTTGCCGGAACGGATGGCCTCGATGAAGGATGCAATGACGCTGGCATGGCCATGCGTCTCTTCGTCATGCGCGGGGCCCGGAACGTCGACAGGGCTGGAGCCGTGCAGCAGCCCCTGTTCGCCGCCGGCAACCGCGGCCTCGAACGCCTCTTCGCCGTCCCAGGTGAGCATGCCCCTGGATCCGGTGATGCGCCATGTGCTTTCCCAGCTG
This sequence comes from Rhizobium sp. RAF56, assembly GCF_052113965.1. NCBI lineage: Bacteria > Pseudomonadati > Pseudomonadota > Alphaproteobacteria > Hyphomicrobiales > Rhizobiaceae > Rhizobium > Rhizobium sp. RAF56. The sequence continues at coordinate 23,344 of NZ_JBFRDU010000036.1, read as the reverse complement.
GTGCGCCTGCCCTCGGCACACCAGGAGCCGCGATAGGTAAAGACCACGTCGTCCGAGAACTCGAAGATCGCGTTGGCGGAGGCGCCGTGCCTGTACCAGGAACCGACGGGGTTCTTCTCTACGCAGTAGACCGCAAGCGGTCTCTTGTCCGCGACGAAACGGGCAGCGTCGAAGGTATGGATCGCCATGTCGAGCAAGAGCACGTTGTCCATCTCTTCGCGAAAACCGCCGAAGTGCGGCCCGAGAAAGAAGTCGCAATGGATGCCGGTGAGTTCTCCGATCGCGCCGCTCTCGATGAAGCGGCGCATGCGGCGCACGCCGGAGATGAAGCGGCGGTTCTGGACGACGGCATGCACCCTGCCCGCCTCCGCGGCAAGATCGATCAGCGCTGCTCCTTCAGCAAGCGAGGTGGCCATAGGCTTTTCGCTGAGCACGTGACAGCCCGCCTTGAGCGCCGTCGAAACGACACCGAACCGGGCGGCGGGAATGACGATATCGAAGACAAGATCGGCCTTGGTGGCAGCGATCACCTCGGAAAGATCCACGCCGATGACGGCGCCCTCGAGGCCGAACTCTTCCGCAAGGTTCGCAGCCGTCTCGCGGTTGAGATCAACGAGGCCAACAATGGTGATGGCGTCAGCGAGTTCGGGGGTCGATGCGATCGCTCGCAACCAACCTTTGGACATAGCTCCGCACCCGCACAGAATGGCACTGAATTTCACGATTTCCTCCTGGGAAATGGCGCCAACTCCCGTGACAGCCACTCCGTAAACGTTTACGATCCTATGATACGTCTGTAAACTGTGTCAATAGGGGTGAAATGGCAGGGAGTGAGAAATCAGGTCAGATGAAGGGCATTCGCCAACTTGCGGAGCATCTGGATATTTCCATCGGCACCGTCTCCCGCGCCTTAAACGGCAAGCCCGACGTCAATGAGGAGACCCGGCGGCGCGTTCTCGAAACTGCCCAGGCGCTCGGCTATGTCGCCAACCAGTCGGGCCGCAGCCTGCGGCAGGGAACGACGAACGTCATCGGCCTGATGATCGAATCCAGCAAGGAAACGGTCGACAACAGCGACAACTTCTTTCTTGGACTGACCGGCGGTCTGCAAAGCGTCTTTGCCCGGCACAAACTCGATCTTGCCATGCTGCCTTGCCCAAGCGACGAGGATCCTCACGAGTATCTGCAGCGTATGGTCGCCCGCCGCCTGGTCGATGCGATGATCCTGTCGGCCACGCAGCGGGTCGACCGGCGTATCGATCTCCTGGTCGAGGCCAGGATCCCCTTCGTCGCGCTGGGGCGCAGCTCTTCCGGGGGCAGCCACTCGTGGATCGATCTTGATTTCGAAGGGGTTGCCAATACCGCCGTCGACCGGCTGGTGTCCTTTGGTCACCGGCGCATCGCGATTGCGGCCCCCTCGTCCGACATCAATCTCGGCTACATTTTCGTCGACAGCTATCGTCAGGCGCTGGAGCGCCACGGTCTTCGCTTCGACCCCGATCTCGTCATCCGCGTTAAATCCAGCGAACAGGGCGGCTACCAGGCCGGTCATGAATTGCTGCGGATCGAGGAGCGACCGACAGCGGTTATCCTGATCTACGAATTGATGGCAATCGGCCTCTATCGCCGTCTCATGGAGGCGGGCATCGTTCCGGGTCGGGATCTGGCGGTCATCGGCTTTCGTGAAGAGCCACGCGCGAAATTTCTGCATCCCGCATTGACGTGTTTCCGCATGTCGCTGCGCGATCTCGGCATCGAGCTCGCCGAAACGCTGCTCGCCACGATGCCCGCCTATGCCGACGCCTATCCGCAGGGACGGCGCAACACGATCTGGCCACTGGAACTCGCACCGGGCGAAAGCGACGCCTTCACAATTCAGACGTGATGCGACCTTGAACCGATAGAGCTCCAGAATGCGACCGACTAGGACGCACTCGGCCCTCGCCGCCGACTGCTGTTGTGAGCGACCTCTGCGGCACGCTAGACTAGTAGCCTAACGCCATTCCGTCCTTGCGTGGGTCAGATCCCCCGACAAGGATGCCGCGCTCCCAGTCGATCCAGATCGCCTGCGCGCCGCCGATGGCCGTGCGTGGTGCCTGAATCGTGAAGCCGCGCCGTTCGAGTTCGGCGCCAAGGCGGGTTCGGATGGCTTCCTCGGCCTCCACCGTCGCCGTTCCAGGCAGAGGAAAAAGTCGCGGAAGGTCAATGGCGGTTTGAAGATCAAGACCGCAGTCATAGAGACGGGATAGTAAATGAGCGTGACCCATGGCCTGGTAGTGGCCGCCCATGACCCCGAACGGCATTACGACGCGACCACCCTCGGCGGCCATCCCCGGAATGATCGTATGCATCGGACGCTTGCTGGGCCCGACCTCGTTGGGATGACCGGAAGCAAGAGAAAAGCTTTGGCCACGGTTGTGGAAGAGGATGCCCGAGCGGGGTGCCATCAGCCCGCTGCCATAGGAACTGAAGATCGAGTTGATGAAGCTCACCACGTTGCGGTCGCGATCCACCACGCAAAGGTAGACGGTATCCTTGTGCTCGACGGTGTCGAAGGATGGCACCGGTTCGATGACCCGGTCGAGGGAGATGGCCTTGGCGAGGCGATCACCAAATGTGCCCGACAGCATGCGCTCGACGACCCCATCCGATGCCGAGGGATCGGCGACCATCGCGTCACGAGCGGCATAGGCGAGCCGTGTCGACTCGATGAGGAGATGAAGATCATCGGCATTGTATGGATCATTGGACAGCGAGAAATGGGAGAGGATGTTAAGGATCAAGAGAGCGACAACGCCTTGGCCATTCGGCGGGCATTCGTAGATGGTACGGCCGCGATAGGTCGTAGAGATCGGCGTCACGTACTCTCCCGCGGCGCTGGAGAAATCGTCGAGGGTATGGTGGCCGCCGAGGCCGCGCAGATATTCGACCATGTCTTCGGCAATGGCCCCGCGATAGAAGGCGTCCCTACCGTCGCGCGCAATGGCGGCGAGCGTATCCGCCAACCTCGGCTGGCGCTGGACGCAACCCACCGCCGGTGCCTCTCCCTTAACCAGGAAGGTTGCACGCGTGCTTGGATCTGCAGCCAGCAGGTCGCGTTGCAGGCCAAGATCGGCCGCGACGCGGGGCGTCAGTGCATAACCCTCGCGGGCCATCGCAATTGCTGGCTGAAGGACCTCGGCCATCGGCATTCGGCCGAAGTCGGTCAAGAGGCGACACCATGCATCGACCGCTCCAGGAACCGTAACGGCATGGGGAGAAGAGCGCTCAATCGCGGTCAGACCTTCGGCGCGCAACGCTTCGCGCGTGATCGCGGCAGGCGTCCGGCCCGAGCCGTTATAGGCACGAATGTCGGTGGATCCTTTAACCGCGATCATCGCAAAGCAGTCCCCACCGATACCGGTCGAACCAGCCTCTACGACCGATTGAACCGCAACGGCGGCGACCGCGGCATCGATGGCGTTGCCGCCCGCCTTTAGGATTTCAATGGCTGTAAGGGTTGATGCCGGATGTGACGTCGCCGCCATCCCATGGCGTGCGACGGCCAACGACCGGCCCGGATCTTCGAAGTTGCGCATGCGGCCCCCAAAGTCTTCCTAACCCTCTTCATAGACAGTCCCTTGACGTCCGTGAAGCGGTTGCGGCGAGACGCGGCTGTTTTCGCCATTCCGCACCCTGCCCCGCCATTGTCCAGAATTCCGAACAGCCCGTGCTGATTGTATCCAGTTATCGCGGGAACCAACCTGACCTATCTCTGTTCTTTCTTCAAACGGAGGCAGATCATGTCCAATCTCGAAAAGTCGGGTTCATTCAACCTCGGCGATCGTACCGTTGAACGCCTTGGCTACGGTGCGATGCAACTCGCGGGCAAAGGTGTCTTCGGCCCGCCGAAAGATCGCGCGGAGGCAATAGCTGTGCTGCGCGAAGCGGTCGAAAGTGGCGTCAACCACATCGACACCAGCGATTTCTACGGGCCGCACGTCACCAACGAGATCATCAAGGAGGCGCTGCATCCATATCGGAACGACCTCGTGATCGTAACCAAGGTCGGAGCAACGCGCGGGGCGGACGCCTCCTGGAATGCTGCCTTTTCGAAGGAAGCTCTGACGCATGCAATTCAAGACAATCTGAGGAACCTCGGCCTTGACGTGATCGAGGTCGTAAATCTGCGCTCTCTGTTCGATGTCCATGGTCCGGCGGAAGGATCGCTCGAGGAGCCGTTGACCGTGTTGGCCGATCTCCAACGGCAGGGCCTGATCCGGCATATTGGCCTGTCCAACGTCACCGCCAAGCAAGTCGCTGACAGCCGAAAGATCACCGAAATCGTCTGCGTTCAAAACCAGTACAACATAGCTCATCGCGAGGACGATACCCTGATCGAGCAGCTTGCGGCGGAAGGGACGGCCTATGTGCCCTTCTTTCCGCTCGGCGGCTTCTCGCCACTGCAGTCGTCCACGCTTTCGGATGTCGCGGCCGGCCTTGGTGCGACGCCGATGCAGGTTGCGCTTGCCTGGCTGCTGCAACGCGCGCCGAACATCCTGCTCATTCCGGGCACTTCGTCCCGCGTGCATCTCAGGGAGAACCTGGCGGTCGCCGACCTCGCCTTGCCTGCCGATGCCATCGAGAAACTCGACGGCATCATATTCGCATAACTATCTGATCTATTAATGATTGCGGCTACCGCATCAATTCATCACCTCATGCCAACTGATGAGCCGCTACTTCGAAACGCCAGATTCGGTAGCTGGCGGACATATGCTATCCGTATCTTCAGCCAAGATGTATCGCAGATACTTTAGCCCTTGGTCAGGCTGCGAGCCGTGTGAAAAATGGCACGCAGCCGCCAAGAGGCCGCCACCTTGCCACCCTTGCATTTGTTCAGGGACGAGCGGCCCAACGGGAACCATCTCCTCGACGCCCTCGCAGGCTCACCAGCCAGCCAGCAAAAATGATTTCGCTTGCTTTCAAAGCCCAAGGGACCGCTGATACTGGCTTGCTAGGAGAAGCGACATGATCAAGTTTGAACCCGCCGATGCGAACGCCCAGCGATTTGCAGAAATCGAAATGCGTTTGAAGAAACTCGACGTTGAGATGGCGTCGTCCAATATCAAGGAAGTCAAGCACGAGGAACTCGCCATACTCTATCGTCAGTTGAGCAGGGAACGTGATTCACTCCGCGCCAAGAAGTAGCGGGCCGGCGTGCGCCGCTTACACGGCCGGCGCCAAATGTAAGCGTCACCCCGATCAGGCCGCGCTCACTGGCTTCGCATGGCCTCCAACTGGGGCTTCTTCCCGCAGGGGAACGTGTCGATCAGCGAGTAGAGAATGACCAGGGGGTAGAGGCCGGAGGGCTGCGCGGCGTCTTGCGGATGCTTGTCGAGGTATTTTTCCGCGATGTCCGCAATCTGCTCTGGCGGTAGCGCCAGCTTGGGCGGGACGCAAAACACCTTCGATTGGCGGCGGTCCACCTGCCGACAGGCGCGTGAGCCGGCTGGCTCGCATTCAGGACGCGTCACATCCAAATAGATGTTCAAGGTTCGTATGCCGTTGGTGGCAGCCCCTATGGCCATCAGGTCTTGAGGATTGTTGCGGCTCGCCGCCAGGAAATCTCCCACCGTAGGCTCGTCCGCATGCGCGATCGAGGCCAGCAGCACGACAAGCATTCCCCCGATGACACGCATACGCCCCCCTGAACTCTGCCCAGCGTTCCCTAAACATTCACGTCCGAAAGAGGTAGGACTACGCCTCTTGATGTGGAGGTGATAACGATCGGCCAGCTCCGACGCGAATACTCTACGCCGCATCGGAAGCCTTCGTCCCCAGTCCCAATGCCGACGCTACATAGGCAGACTGAGTCGCAAAATCCCCCGAAAGACTTAGGTCCCCTTGATTGTCAAACGCTGTGGCCGGGAGGCAACTGCCTGGACGTTTCAGCCACTTGCGCGGCCGGCCGACGCCGACGATGCGACCGATGTCGGACTGCATTGCAGCGCGCACGCGGTGCTAAGGCGAGCTATCGGGGCTGCTCTTGTTGTTGAACTCTAGCTTCCTCATCAGCCAGGGCATGGTGACGCCCTGGACGATGACGGAGAACACGACAACGCCAAATGCTGTGGCCAATATGTCATTGTGGAGCGGGAAGGATGGCGGAAGGGAAAGAGCGAGCGCCAATGCCAGCGCCCCTCGCAGTCCACCCCACCAGAGAACATGCTGCTCGCGCAGGGGTATGGCCCATTTCGAAGACGAAAAGAGCAAACACACGGGATAAACCGAAAGAGCCCGCCCCGCGAGAACAAAGCCGATTGCGAACACCATCGCCGTCGCATCGACCCGGATCAGAGGCGCGAGACTTAGGCCAATCAATAGAAAAATCAGGGAGTTTGCCAAGAATGCGCAGAACTCCCACAGGCCGATCACGAAGGAACGAGTGCCGGCGGAAAAGACATTTCGGTTCTTGTCTTCCCTGAGACCGCCCATATTGCCCATAATCAGCCCGGCGGAGACAGTCGCAAGCACGCCCGAAAGATGGAAGTTTTCTGCAAGCAGAAACGAGCCGTAGGCAGCGACGGCAGTCACCGCGGCTTGCACCAAATGGTCAGACGTCCGCCCAGCGAGCACAACAGCTGCTGCGCCACAGATAACTCCAACTAAAATCCCTCCGCCCGTCATGACTGCCAGGGTGCTAGCCACCGTCACCATGCCAAGCTGCGAACTGCTGGTCGCCTGTGCCCAAGTGAGAGCAAGCGCGAACAAAACCGCTGCGACACCGTCATTGAAAAGGCTTTCGCTCTCGACCAAAAGGCGAAGACGGCCCTTGATGCCGGTGTCCTTGAACATGGCGAGAACGGCAATCGGATCGGTTGCAGCAATCAGCACGCCAAAAACGACAGCGGATGCTGCGGGCCAAGCCAAGAACTTTACCATGCCTGCCGCGACAACAACCGCTGTGATGACCACGCCGAGCGTCGAGAGCACGACAACCGGTAACATGTCGTGTCGAAGCTCGCGCCAGCGGATGCTCAGCGCAGCTTCAAATAGCAGGGGCGGAAGCATGACCTGAAAAATGAAGTCGTGGGTCAGTGCACCCGTTTCGAACCCCAGCACAGCAAGACCCTGCCCGGCAAGGACGAGCCCCACCGTATAAGGAAGACGCATGCGCCGGGCGATGATCGCGACGATAACAGCGACGCCAAGGAAGCCAATCGTGTGGGTGAGTACGGTGTCCATTGTTCCGTGGTCGCCGTGCTGATACCCGCCCTATGAATTCCCAGTGGTTGGGTTGAGCGCCTTGAAGGCGAAGGCCGCTGCGGCCCCTCCCAATAGTTCCGCAATGATGTAAAGCCACATACTGGACCAAAAGAGCATGCCCCGCATGGCGGCGCCGATTGCGACGGCCGGATTGAAGGCCGCTCCCGACACTTGTCCCACCGCGAAGGCGCCAGCCAGGACCGTGAAGCCGATCGCGAGACCGAAGTAGGAATTTCCTTCTGTTGCCTCGGCCGTCGCCACGTTCAAGACAACGTACACCAGCGCAAACGTGAAAAGGAACTCGGCGAAAAACGCCCCCACGACCGGGGCATCCAAGGGGCTGACCGGCGCCCCTTTGAGGGCCAGGCCGACGATCCACGCCGCAACGATGGCGCCCAGCAGTTGCGCGCCCCAATAGGGCAGCACGTCCGCGGCTAGACAGCGTCCCCGCAGGTATACCCCAAGCGTGACCGCGGGATTGTAATGCGCGCCCGAGATGTGACCGCCTGCGTAGATCATGACCATCAGCACGCTGCCTATGGCCAGCGGAGCGATTACGCCGGGAGCCGCGGCCATCCCGGTGCAGCCAATCGTCAATACAAGAAAGAACGTCCCGATGAATTCCACGGCATATCGGCGCATGGCGCGTCCCTTCGCACTGTTTGTTGACTTCGATTGTGGCGACCTCGCCACAGCCATCAAGTTAGGCAGGCGGGCACTACCGGCCGGTCTCCAGCCATGAAAGCGCCTGTTCCGTTTGTCCCGAATCGAAAAGCCGGATCTGGGGATGAACGAAGTATCCGGCAATGCCCGGAACGATGCTTAGAAGGCTATTGTTCGTCACAACCGCTATGCGTTCAATGGCTCTGTTGTAATTGGCGACAAATTTCAGATGCGCTGAAATGGCCGCCAGGTTCTGCCATCCCGGGAAATATTTAATATTGATCATCAGACCGCTCACCTTGCCGTTTGATGCAATGGCGGGCTCGATCTCTTTCGCGATTGCCTCGAAGTCAGCCTGTTCGAGCGGACCCTGGGGCGTGACGATCACGACGTTTTTGTCGCGCAGAGGCTCAAGAAGGATCATGGCCTGGCTCCCTCAACGCTGTTTGGCTCGATGGCCGGATGCAACCGTCCTTCAGCGTTCAGCGCCCCTTTATAGCATAAAAAGGCCTTCCACATTCTCATCGTCGCATCCTTTGCTCGAGCGAGGAAAACGGACGCCCAGTGATATTTGCCAGCCGAGTTGCTTGACAGCCGCGAGAAAGAAAATCATTCATATAATATGAATAATAAGAAATATGAAAAATTAGCGAGAACCACCCGTCTTGGCCGTCAATCCTCGGCAGGCGCATCTGTCGGTTTCCAGTCATTCAATAACAGCATGCACGCGGCAGCCGTCGAACAGATCGGATCGTGGATCGTGCAGGGCCGGTTCCTTCCCGGCGAGGTCCTGCCAAGTGCGGACGACTCCAGCGACATGATCGGCGTCAGCCGTTCGGTACTCCGCGAGGCGATTAAAGTCTTGGCGGGCAAGGGTTTGGTCGAATCCCGCCCCAAGACGGGAACGCGCGTTCGCCCACGGTCAGACTGGAATTTCCTTGATCCCGATGTCCTCTCGTGGCGCTACTCCGGGGCGATCAATCCGAGCGACGCAAGAGCGCTATTCGAACTGCGTCGCGCCATCGAGCCGATGTCGGCGGCCCTTGCCGCGCAGCGAGCAACGCCCGAGCAGATCGCGGAGCTCAATGCAGCTCTCATGGAGATGGAACAACATTGCGACGACAATGACCGCTTCGCCGAGCCGGATCTGGTTTTCCATCAGACGATTTTGCGCATGACGGGAAACGAGTTGATCGGATCGCTCGCAGCACTCATCGAGACAGCATTGACCATGAGCTTTCGCTTGTCCAACGACAATCCTGAAGGCCAGCGACCCTCCTTGCCACTCCACCGGGATGTCGCGGTCAGGATAGCCGCCCGTGATGCGTCGGGTGCTCGAGAGGCGCTTTTGGTTCTCCTTGATCATGCTGAAGAAGATGTGCGCCGAGCGGTCGAGAGACGCAATCTGCGCCGCAAGGGATCGGAGCAAAGACCGCTATGAAGGAAAAACGCAGGCTGCGTTCCGCGGAATGGTTCGGCGGGGAAGGCAAGAATGCCTTCATGCATCGAAGCTGGATGAAAAATCAGGGTCTGCCCGACCATGTCTTTGACGGCCGCCCGGTCATCGGCATCTGTAATACCTGGTCGGAACTGACGCCGTGCAATGCGCACTTGCGCACAATCGCCGAGCACGTGAAGCGGGGCGTGTACGAGGCAGGCGGATTTCCGGTCGAATTTCCGGTGATGTCGCTTGGCGAAAGCAACATGCGACCAACCGCCATGCTGTTTCGCAATCTGGCGAGCATGGATGTGGAGGAATCGATCCGCAGCAACCCGATGGACGGCGTAATTTTGCTGGTTGGCTGCGACAAGACCACGCCGGCACTGTTGATGGGCGCAGCGTCGGCAAATCTTCCAACCATCGCGGTTTCCGGCGGTCCGATGCTCAACGGCAAATTTCGCGGCCAGGACATTGGGTCGGGAACACATGTCTGGAAATTCGCCGAGGACGTAAAGGCCGGTCGCATGGCGGTGAAGGACTTCCTGTCCGCCGAACAGGGCCAGAGCCGTTCGGCCGGTAGCTGCATGACGATGGGCACGGCGTCCACCATGGCCAGCATGGTCGAAGCTCTCGGCATTGGCATGCCGGACAACGCAGCTATTCCCGCCGTTGACGCAAGGCGTGGCGTCCTTGCTCATATGGCAGGCCGGCGCATCGTCGAACTGGTCAACGAAGACATCAAGATCTCACAAATTCTGACGAAAAACGCGTTCGAGAACGCGATCCGCGTCAATGGCGCAATCGGCGGCTCCACCAACGCCGTCCTGCATCTGATCGCCATCGCTCGCCGGATCGGCGTCGAACTGGATCTGGACGATTGGGACAGGCTCGGAAGGGCTGTCCCAACCATCGTTGATCTGATGCCTTCAGGCCGTTTCCTCATGGAGGACTTCTACTATGCAGGTGGTCTGTCTGCTGTGATGTCAGCCCTGGACAAAGTCGGCCTGTTGCACGTCAACGAGGTCACGGTCAGCGGCAAATCCGTGGGCGAAATCATTCGAGAGGCTCCCAACTACAATGAGGAGGTTATTCGCCCGATCGAAAATCCTCTTACCAAAGAGGGCGGTATTGCAGTTCTGCGCGGTAATCTTGCGCCCAACGGTGCGGTTATCAAGCCTTCCGCAGCGACCCCTGAATTGATGCAGCACCGAGGTAGAGCGGTCGTTTTTGAAAACATCGAACACTACTACAAGCGCATCGACGACCCTGATCTCGATATCGATGCCAACTCCGTTATGGTGCTGAAGAATTGCGGACCGCGCGGATATCCCGGGATGGCCGAAGTCGGCAACATGCCGTTGCCTGCCAAGCTTCTGAAGCAAGGTGTCTCCGACATGGTGCGTATTTCGGATGCCCGAATGAGCGGGACGGCCTATGGCACCGTTGTCCTGCATGTCGCGCCGGAAGCCGCCGCCGGCGGTACTCTAGCCCTTGTGCGCGACGGTGACATTGTCGAGTTGGACGTCGCTGGCCGCCGTCTCGAGCTCATGGTTTCGGACGAAGAGCTCGCCCTGCGCCGTGCCGAATGGATACCGCCACAATCACCGCGAGGAGGCTATGAGAGCCTGTATGTCGAGCGGGTGATGCAGGCCGACGCCGGCTGCGATTTCGACTTTCTTGTGGGACGCCGCGATGCCGGCATCCCGCGACACTCTCATTGAACGGTTCGCGCCATGGACAGCCAGTCAAGCAATCTCGCTATCTACCCCAGCCTCAAGGGTAAAAGCGTATTCGTCACCGGCGGCGCCAGTGGTATTGGCGAAAGCCTTGTGCGCCATTTCTGCGCGCAGGGAAGCCGTGTCGCGTTTGTTGACGTCGTGGAAGATGCGTCGCTTAAGCTCGTCGCAGCGATCGCAGGCGACGGCTTGCCGCCGCCGCTTTTCATTCCTTGTGACCTTCGCAACATCGAGGCGCTGCAGGAGGCAGTCAACGAAGCCGTTGCCCAAAACGGTCCGATCCAGGTCCTGTGCAACAATGCCGGCAGCGACGACCGACATCAAACGGAAGACGTCACGGTCGCCTATTGGGATGACCGCATGGCTGTCAATCTGCGCCATCAGTTCTTCGCCGCGCAGGCCGCACGCCCTTACATGAAAGCCCTGGGCGGCGGCTCGATCATCAATTTCGGCTCGATCACCTGGATGGTCGGCGATCCCGACTGCCCCGCCTATGTAACGGCGAAGGCCGCCATATATGGAATGACGCGAGCGCTGGCCCGCGAGCTTGGCCCTGAGCGTATCCGCGTCAACTGCATGGTGCCCGGCTGGGTCATGACAGAGCGGCAGATGCGACTTTGGCTGACGCCGGCTGGCGAGCGGCAGATCGAGGAACGCCAATGTTTGCCGGACCGCCTGCAACCTTCCGATATTGCGCGTATGGCGCTTTTCCTTGCTGCCGATGACAGCGCCATGTGCACAAGCCAGCAGTTCATCGTCGACGGCGGGTGGGTATGACAGATCCCTCCCCCGCCAAATTGTCCTTCAACGGAAAGGTGCCATTATGCGTCTTGTTCAGTTCAAAACGCCAGAAGGCGAACGCAGGGTTGGCCGGGTTTCCGCCGACGGCAATCACCTCCATTTGCTCGAAGGTACGCGCTCGGTGAGGGAACTTGCTGAAGCCGCGATCGCCCGCAGTACAACGCTCTTTGACATCGTCGAGGAACGCACGTTGTCGGAGCTTGTCGACTACGACCAGCTATTGAACGACGGGCTTGTGCTGCCGCCGCTTGATCACGACGAACCGGCCCGTTTCCTGGTGACGGGCACTGGCCTCACACATACAGGCAGTGCCAATGCCCGCGACAAGATGCATGCGCTGACCCACGGCGAAGACGCCGCGGAATCGGATTCCTTGAAAATCTTCCGCATGGGCATCGAAGGCGGCAAGCCGGCCAAGGGAAATCTCGGCGTTCAGCCGGAATGGTTTTTCAAGGGGGTCGGCACCTGCGTGGTGGCGCCAGGCTCAGCATTGCCAATGCCCGCCTTCGCGCGTGCCGGGGCGGAGGAAGCGGAAATCGTCGGGCTCTACATCGTCGGTCCTGACGGGAGCCCCTACCGCATCGGTTATGCCCTCGGCAACGAGTACTCCGACCACGTGACGGAAGCGGAGAACTACCTTTATCTCGCACACTCCAAGCTCCGATCCTGTTCCATCGGCCCGGAACTGCTTGTCGGAGACCTGCCGAACGAGGTGCGCGGCCGCTCCCGCATCCTGCGCGATGGCATCGTCATATGGGAAGAAGAGTTCCTGTCTGGCGAAACGCACATGTCACACTCAATCGCCAACCTCGAGCACTATCATTTCCGCTATCCGATGCACCGCAGGCCCGGAGATGTGCATGCCTATTTCTTTGGCGCTGCGGTGATGAGCTATGCCTTCGGCATCCAAAGCGGACCGGGGGATGAATATGAGATCGAGGCGGCGGCGTTCGGCAAGCCGCTGCGCAATCGGGTCGAGCTGACACCCGACGAAGGGCTGGTGACCGTCGCGCAATTGTAAGTCGCATCTCCGTACCGATCGCATTGAAAAGTCTAACAAAAGAGGGAACGAAAATGGGATTGAAAAAGCTTCTGATAGGAATGGCGACGGCCGGCTTTGCCGTGTCGATGATGGCATCGGCAGCCTTTGCCGAGAGCCTGCGCGTCCTTGCTTGGGATGGCTATGCCGACAAGGATTGGGTGAAGGAATTTACCGCCAAGACCGGGATCGGCGTCGATGTCGTCTTCATCGGCAGCGATGACGAGATCTGGGCGAAGATCAAGGGCAGCGAGGGCAAGGACTTCGACGTCTTCGCTGTCAACACCGCGCAGCTGCAACGCTATATCGCAGCCGATCTAGTCTTGCCGATCGACACAACCAAGCTGGCCAATCAGAAAGAGGTGCTTCCCCGCTTTCGTGATCTGACAGCGGTTCACGGCGTAACCAAGGATGGAAAGGTCTACGGCATTCCGTTCTGTTTCGACTCGATCGGCCTCATCTACGACACCGACAAGGTCAAGCCTGCCCCGACGTCGATGTCCGTTCTTTGGGATCCGGCCTACAAGGGCAAGGTGCTTGCCTACGACAATGGCGAGCACAATGTCTCGTTTACGGCCCTGACGCTTGGCTACAAGGATCCGTTCCACCTTACCGACGAACAGATTGGCGCCGTCAAAGCCAAGCTAGTCGATCTCAAGCACAATGTTCTAAGCTTCTACACAACCGCGGACGAAGCGCAGCAGATCTACAAGAGCAATGATGTCGCTCTCATCTGGGCCAATTACGGGCAGCAGCAGCTCAAGGCTCTGCAGGCGGTTGGCGCGCATGTGGCCTACATCAATCCAACCGAAGGTGCCCTCGCCTGGCTCGACAATTGGGTCATCTCCAAGGGCGCGCAAGACAAGGCGACAGCGGAGAAATGGATCAATTTCATGATCTCCAAGCAAGTCAGCTCGCAGCTTTCGGAACGGACCGGCTTCGGCAACACGGTGACTGAAACCGGCAGCGCGGGCGGCAACGACAAATTGATCTGGCTCGACAACGTCGAAGACCCGCTCAAGCGCTCGGATCTGTGGAACGAGGTCAAGGCAGCTCCTTGATCGGGGACGCAGTCCCCTTTGAATATGACGATCCGGAGTTGCTTCGGATCGTCACTGGTAACAGACCGAGAGCGTAAGATGACTCAATCCTTGGACCTGCTGAGCCTGCGGTCCGTTTCCAAATCCTATGGTCCGGTTCCGGTTCTCCACGATATCGATCTTTCGATCCGGGACGGTGAATTCCTGACAGTGCTTGGACCGTCCGGCTCCGGCAAGACAACCGTGCTGCGACTGATCGGCGGCCTTGAGACGGTGACTTCGGGCGAAATTCATCTCGACGGCCGGGATATCAGCCGCATGCCGATCAATCGTCGGCCGTTCAACACCGTCTTTCAGGACTATGCGCTCTTCCCTCATATGACGGTCGCCGCCAATGTCGGCTATGGGTTGTCGGTCCGCCGTAGACCGCGCGCTGAAATCAAGCGCAGGACCGATGAAGCGCTGGACCTCGTTCAGTTGGGTTCCTTTTCGGATCGTTTCCCGGCCCAGCTTTCCGGAGGCCAGCGCCAGCGCGTGGCCCTTGCCCGCGCCCTCATTTGCCAACCGCGCCTCATCCTCCTCGACGAGCCGCTGGCCGCACTGGATCTGGAACTCCGCAGGCGAATGCAGGAGTTCCTGAAATCGATCCAGCGCGAAATCAAGACGACCTTCCTGTTCGTCACCCACGACCAGGAAGAAGCGATCGGAATGGCCGACCGCATCTGCGTGATGCAGGCCGGCCGCATTCGCCAGCTCGGCACTCCACATGAGCTTTACTACAAACCCAGCTGCGAGTTTGTCGCCCGTTTTTTTGGCGATAACAATCTCGTGCCGGGCACGCTCGGCGCCATTGACGGCGATTACCGCGCTATCGACACCGCCTTTGGCCGGCTTCTCTGCGCTATGAATGGCCAGCAGAATTTGCGGTCCGCCGCGGCGGGGACACAGGCCTTCGCCGTCTTCCGCCCTGAGGCGCTTGGAACAGTGAATGAAAAGGACAGTGGCAATGCGCTCTGCGGTAACGTGAAAGAGCTTGTCTTTGCCGGATCGTCTACCGTCGCCCACATCGATGCCGGCGATCAGCGCCTGCGCATGCGGCTGGCAAGCCTGGCGGAGGGAAGCATCTACAGCCAGGGCGAAAGGGTGAAATTGACCTTCTCGCCCCGCGATTCCCATCTGGTGCTGTCATGAGCGGCCGCGGTGCCGGATATTCGATTTTGGTGACGCTGCTGGCGTTTATCGCGCCTGTCTTCTTCATCCTGTTGCCGCTGGCGCTTTTCCTTGGATACAGCTTCTTCAGCGTCAACCATGGCGAGATGAACTACACGCTGACGGTCGCAAACTATGTGCGATTTTTCACGGACCCCGTGTTCCTGCCCGTGTTCTGGAACACGTGCCTGCTGTGTCTGTCGGTTGCCGTCATTTGCGTCCTGGTCGGATATCCCGCCGCTTATTTCCTGACCATGCTGCAGGGGCGCTGGCGGTATGTCGTGCTCATGCTGCTGCTTGTGCCCCTACTGATGAGCTATGTGATAAAGATCTATGCGATCCGGAGCATTCTCGGCCAGAACGGCTTCCTCAACACGATGTTGGTCGGTCTCGGCGTCCTCGATCAGCCCTCGTCATTCTTCGTGTTCAACATGAACGCGATACTGCTGACGCTGACCCTTTTGCTGATCCCCTTCGCCATCCTGCCGA
Source organism: Rhizobium sp. RAF56 (assembly GCF_052113965.1). Classification (NCBI taxonomy): domain Bacteria; kingdom Pseudomonadati; phylum Pseudomonadota; class Alphaproteobacteria; order Hyphomicrobiales; family Rhizobiaceae; genus Rhizobium; species Rhizobium sp. RAF56. The sequence continues at coordinate 7,678 of NZ_JBFRDU010000036.1, read as the reverse complement.
TCTTCCTCACCCTCGAGCGCATTCCGGAGGTCTTGCTGCGTGCTTCCGACGATCTCGGCGCCACCGGATTTCAGACATTTATGCGCATCACTCTCCCGTTGAGCGTTCCCGGCATCGCATCGGCGGCAAGCTTCGTCTTCGTCCTTGCCATCGGCGATTTTCTCACCCCGCAGATGGTCGGTGGCATCAATGGCTTCACATTCGGACGTATCGTCTACAGCCAGTTCGGAACGGCCTTCAACTGGCCCTTGGGCGCGGCATTGTCGGTTGCGCTGGCAGCCGTCGTGATTGCCGCCATTCTCGTCGGCGAGCATTTTGGCAGACGGAGAGGGATATCCGGATGAGAACACGCGTCAGCGTCTCCACGATCATTCTCGCCGCCATCACGGCATTGGTTGCCGTCCTGCTTTACAGTCCGCTCTTCGTGCCGATCGTCTCGTCTTTCTTTGAGATCAATCACGGTCAGGTCGATTGGTCGACGCTGACTCTTTCAGCCTATATTTCGCTTTCCGAAAACAGCGATGTGCTTGCTGCGCTTCGCGCCACCCTGATCGTCGGTCTTTGCACTGTCGTTCTGTCCGTCGTCTGCGGCACCTTGCTCGCGCTCTACTATCACAATGGCCGTGCAGGTCGCGGTGCGCTGCAGTTCGTCATTACCCTACCCTTCCTCATGCCCCCGGTTATCAGCGGCCTGGCGCTCCTCATCTTCTTTCGTGAGATCAACTTCGACCGATCACTGGTCACCGTTGTCATCGGCCATACTATCTTCGTGCTGGCGATCGTCTATCGCACCGTGCTTACCCGACTGCAATCGATGAGCCCGACCCTCGTGGAGGCATCCTACGATCTGGGCGCCAATGGCTGGCAAACCTTCTGGCGCGTCATTCTGCCAAATTTGTCCAGCGCCATGGCCGGCGGCGCAGTACTCGCTTTTGCGCTGTCCTTTGACGAGACGATGATCACTATCCTCGTCACCGGAACGCAAAGCACGCTGCCGGTGCGTCTCTGGGCAATGATGCGCCTCGGTTTCTCGCCGGATATCAATGCGTTGGTGGCATTAATTCTTATATTCACCATCGTTCTTTGCGTATTCGCCGCGCGTTTCTTGATACCGAAACAGATGCTGGCGCATCGCTCATAAGACGCGAACGAGCTGGCGGGGATACTGGAGCTACAATTTCAAAACCCACGCCTCGACCTTACCCTTGCCCTTGACTTCAATAGCGCCCCGCGCCTCGAAGGCGAACAGGTTTTTGAGCTGCTCGTAGACCGGGCGCGTAACCTGGATGGAGTCGGGGATTCCGTTCGATTCCATGCGGCTTGCGAGGTTCACCGTGTCGCCCCATAGGTCATAGATGTACTTGCTCTTGCCGATGACGCCGGCCACCACCGGGCCGGTGTTGATTCCGACCCTGAGCCTCATCGAGGTATTGTATTCTATGGCGTGCTCGCGGGTGATATGGACCATGCGGATTGCCATGCGCACCATTCGCTCCGCGTGGTTGGCCACCGGTTCGGGCAGGCCGCACACCGCCATGTAGGCGTCGCCCACCGTTTTGATCTTCTCGATGCCGAGTTCGCGAGCGGCATCGTCAAAACGCGTGAAGAGCCCGTTGAGCAAGGTCACCACATCCTGTGGCGGCATATCCGATGTCAGCTCGGTGAAGCCGACCAGATCCGCGAAGGCAACAGTCACCTCCGCGAAGCCGTCAGCGATCCTCGCTTCGCCGCCCCGCAGCCGATTGGCGATCGGTGCCGGCAGGACGTTCAACAGCAGCTCTTCGTTCTCGCGGTTCTTGCTCTCGATGACGACATTCTTCTCACGCAGATCCTCGACCATGCCGTTGAAGGCCAAGCAGAGCTGACCGATCTCGTCACTCGTCCGAACCGGCACCTTGGCCCCGTAGTCGCCGGCCGCGAAGCGTTTCACCCCGGCAGTAAGGTCGCGGAGCGGCCCGACAAGCGCGCGCGAAAGCCAAGCAGCGGTGGCGGCCACCGCCAGCAGCGCCAATCCGCCGACGACCAGCAGATCGCGGCGGAGCTTCGTGATGGGCGCGAAAGCCTCGGCGCTGTCGATCTTTGCGACGACAGCCCACGTGACGCCGGGAATTTCGAGCGGCCCCCAGGAAGCCAGCGTCGGGACACCACGGTAGCCGATGATCTCGCCCGTTCCCTGGACGCCGGCGATCGCAGCCCGGCTCGCCTGAGTGTCGACGCGCTGATGCAGCACTGGCGTGCCGTAGCGTTCTATCGCAGCGATTTCATCCTCCGAAGCGCCGACGGACCTGAGTTCGGCGAAGTAGTGCTCCCGATCTTCGTAGAACGTTCGGGGGCCAGAACGGATAAGGTAATCGGGTCCGACGAGGTAGGCCTCGCCGGTATCGCCAAACCCATCCTGGCGCCAGTGGCGTCCGCCGGTGACGACGTTGTCGATTTCCTCGTTCGATAGTTGCGCGATGAGCACGCCGATGACGACGCCGTGGTCGATCACCGGTGCTCCCATGAACGCAATCGGCGCTCCGCCTGACGGCGCATACGAGGCGAAATCCTCCAGGCAGATGGTCGATTGGTCGGGGCTTAGCGAGCAGCGGGCGACAGCGTCGGCGACGGTGGATTGACGGTAGGGGCCCTTTTGGAGGGACGTGGTGAAGTCCACTTCCTTCTGGACCGTGTAGATCAGGCGGCCCGTTTGGGCGTCCGCCACCATGAAGTCGAAGAAGCCAGTCGTTGCCGCCGCAGCGCGCATCAGGGGATGATAAACAGCGTGCACTCTGCTGTAGTCACTGCCATCGCCGGCGTCGTCGAGTAGTTTGCGGCGTTCCGCCGGCTGCGGATTGGCGACGATGTAGTGATATTGCAGATAGTAGGGAGCGGCACCGACCGGCAGGTAGTCGGCAAGAGGCGCCTCCTTGCCCAGAACATGGCTCATGCCGGGAATGAAGTCTGCCGCATACCAATCGCTGACCGTCTGGCGCAATTCGGGCGAGATGTCAGAGTGGTCGAGATGGTCGACCGCGACCCGGAACTCGCGCGTTGCATCGACCACCATCTTGGAGGTGGCAAGGAGATGCAACTCAGTCTGGATCGTTCGGAAATAGGCTTCCACTTGGCGCGTCTTGCTCTGACGGGCGGCCGTGAGCTGGTCGAAAACAACCTTTTCGAGAGCGTCTCGGGCGCGGATATAACCGAGAACACCAGTGATCAGGACCGCACTGGCGCCCAGCAGAATGAGGGTCGTGAACAGCTTTGCGGCTAAGCCCCAGCGCGCAGGGCGGGACGAGCCGGTCACATCTGCAGAAGGCATCATTCAAATCTCACCCACACGCTCAAGTAAATTGAGATCAATCGGTCCTGCGAAGCTTGGAGTTTCTGCTCAGTGTTGAGTTTGAGCCGAGGAACCGGCACCGCGAATACCGCCTCCGAAGGCGCGGAGCAGTTCGTCTAGCGAACGGCCCTCCACGCCACCGAGTTTCTCTTCGAGGTTGTCGGCCCGCAGCAAGTCTCTCGCCCGGCCGTGTGCACCGACGACGCGCAACGGAATATTTCGCATCGCGAGTTCCGCATGGAGTTTGCGCAACATGCCCGAGCCGGCCAGATCAAGCAATGGAGACGCAGAGAGGTCGCATACGACCAGCTTCAGGTCGCTGACCTTTTCCGCTTCGATGCGATCGAGAACAGCCTGCAGGACCGTGTCAGCATTCACATAGATCAGGTTGCTTTCCGGACGGAACACGATGGCACGCTCCAGCGGCTCGTTTTCCGGATGAAGGCCGATGTCCGAGTAGTCATGGGTGCCCGGAATACGTCCCAGGAAGGCGACATGCGGATGAGAGGCCCGGATCAGCAGCATGATGATGGATGCCAGCGCTGCCAGCAGGATACCTTGCAGAATGCCTAGCAGCAGGACGCCAACAAGCGCGATGGTCGCGGCATAGAAATCGACCCGGCTGACCTGCGACATGCGCCGGAGCTCTGGAAAGTTCACGAGACCTGCGACTGCCGTGAGCACGACGGCAGCAAGGACCGCCTTGGGCAGGTTTTCTAACAGGCCCGTGAGGAAAAGCAGGCAGATCGCAAGGGTGATCGAGGTAAAGACGAGCGCAAGCGGGCTGCGGGCTCCCGCCTTGTCGTTGACGGCGGACTGGGATAGGCCGCCGGCTACCGGATAGCCCTGCCCCAGCGCGGCAAAGAGGTTGGCGGCGCCGATGCCGAGGAACTCCTGCCGCGGATCCAGCGCATAGCCGTGCTTGGCGGCGAAACTGCGGGCAGCGGAGACGCCTTCGATATAGGCCAGCAGCAGAACGCCACCCGCCAGTGGCACAATTCCCTCAACGTCGCTGAGCCTCAGCGCGGGACCGTGTAGGGAAGGTAGGCCGGACGGTATGGCACCGGTGATCGGCACCCCCATAGCGGGGAGGCCGAGCAGCGTGGCGGCAATGATCGCGACGCAGACGACGACAAGCGCGACCGGACGCCCGGGAAACATTCGATCGCCCGCGACGATTGCCACGATTGCCAAAAGGCCGACAGCCAGAACGATCGGGTTGGTTTCCCCGAGCTGACCCAGGAGCAGCACGAGGCGCTCGAAGAAATTGTGCCCCCCGCCCGCGACGCCAAACAGGCTTGGAAGCTGTGTCATGGCAATGGTGAGGCCGGCACCCGTCTTGAACCCGACCAGAATGCTGTCGCTGATCAGCTTCACCAGCACACTCAACCGCAAGGCCCAGGAAATGAGGGCAAGTCCAGCGACCGTGAACGCCGCAAGGCTGGCAATCTGGGCGTAGTGTAACGCATCGTCCCCCGCCATCGACGCGATTGTACTGGCGATCATCAGTGAGATGGCGGACGTCGGCCCGACGGCCAACTGGCGCGACGAGCCGAACAGGGCATAGCCCAGTCCGCCGAGGAGATAGCCATAGATGCCAACCTGTGGCTGCAGCCCAGCAAGTGTGGCGTAGGCCAGCGAAACAGGGATGGCATAGGCAGCAAGTGTGACACCCGCCACCAGATCAGACGGCAAGTAGGAGGCACGGTAGTCCGGGAGCCATTGCGTCGGTGGCAGATAGGAAAGCCACTTCCGCAGGCCATGATTTTCGGTCTTTGCCATAGTGCTTGTCGATCCCCGCGAGGCTGACCAGACTTCAAAAAATACCTTGATCGCCCGTTTCTTCAACGAAGACTTAAGCGTGTCGGGATTGTGCTACATTAGCGTCTCAGTTGCCAGCCCAGACCAACTGGCGAGACCGGTCCATGGTCGGCTATGCCCCACCCCGTCGGAACGAGCCCATAGCAACTCCCGCGCGAGCGCTTCGACCCTATGTCAGCGGCCCCGATACCCTGGCGCCGATGCATGCCAGTCACAACAACAACAAACAATCATGTTTTCGTCTCTGGCGTTGCTATCACTTAGGAGGAGAAGACCATGCATTTATTTGTTGGAACTGTTCTTGCAGCTGTAATTCTCGCCGTTCCATGTGAAGCCGATGAGATGTTCCAGAAATACGGCTCGACTGCCGGTTGGGACATATTTGTAAATCCGAGTATGGGGCCGGGTTGCCTCATTGCGAAGCAAAACACCGCCGCCGGCACACAGGCGGAGATTGGCATCGATGCCAGTGGCGAGCTGCGCGGCTATCTGGCCCTCTACACCAAGAGACCGGCAAATGTTACCGCAGGTGAAAAGGTGCCGGTCGTATTCGATGTCGACGGGCAGCGGTTTACGGGTGTTGCCACGGGACAGGAAATGGCGGGGTTTGATGGCGCGGTCGTTCCCATCAACAATCTCGATTTCATATACGGCCTTGCCAAGAAGCATACGCTGACAATCTACCCTACCGGACGTGATCCGATCGTGCTGAGCCTCGACGGCACCGATGCTGCATTCAAGTCGTTGCGTGAGTGCCAGGCCGCGCAGAAGAAGTAATCAAGAGCACGAGGGGTAGGGTTGCCGGCCCTACCCCTACCCTTCCCTATGACTGAGGCGACGGTTCGACAATATTAGCAGTGTGGCGGGAATGTCATAGGCATTTGCGGACCGCGGCAGCAGAATGGCCCCTTCGCCGGGGGATCGTCCATGATCATCAAGCCAATGCTCAATGCGGCCTATGCCGACCGCGACCTCGATTGCCAGCTCGCCTTAGAGATCGCTGTCCAGCAAGTGATTGATCAAGCCATGGCCGTGGGGTGGGAACGAGAAGAGGCGCTCTTCGCCCTCGGTAATTTGGCCGTCAACATGCTTGTTGGCGATTGGAAGAAGGAACAGACTGGCAGTGCCGTGGCTGTCACGCAGCACTAATCTCTCCTCTTCGCAAACGGGACGCCGGCGGCAACTGCGGCAGCGGTAAACGCCTTGCGGGTCTCCCACCGGACAACCTGCCATTTGCCGCCGAGCACCTCGGCAACCTGCGTGGCTTATCGGCAAAATAATATATGAGGCACACGCGCAGGTTAAGGCCAGGAGCGATTGCCATCCATTGAGTGAAACCCGCTGTCGATCGGTATGAGTTCGCGAATGTGTGTATTCGGCAACAGCGGTGTTTTATTTAAGATTTAGCTAATAACCCTAACGGGGGAAGCGGCTTGCGGTAGGAAAAGCAAGGTGAACATGTTAGCGTCGGGTACCGTCGGTACTCCGTCGAAGGCAACGACGTAAAACACCCGGGCAGCATTCACCTGCTGCTCGGGTGTTTTTTTGTTCCGCGCCTGTCAGAAAGCGCATCGACGAAAAGTGACTAACCAAGCAGTCACTGAAATCGGCGGCGCATCGATGAATTCTTGGCTTCGCCCTATCGTTTGCGAAGCAGGCTTCACGTCGGCTGGGCTCGGTGGCTCATTCGCTTTTGTTACTTCCGCGGCCCCGTATTTAGAATTACCAATACGTCGCAACTCTGATCGCGCGACAAGAGCCAGCAGGACGACGGAAACTAACGGGGAGCAAGGGATGTGTCGAAATATCAAACCTCTGTTCAATTTCGATCCGCCAGCAACGGACGAGGAGATCCATGACGCCGCGCTGCAGTTCGTGCGCAAGGTGAGTGGCACCACCAAGCCGTCGAAACGCAATGAAGCCGCGTTCGAGCACGCGGTGAGTTCGATCGCGGCGTGCGCCCGCGAGCTACTCGGCTCGCTGGAGACCTCTCAGCCTGCTCGCGATCGTGAGGAAGTGGCTGCAAAGGCGCGCGCGCGAACGGCGGCTCGGTTCGCATAGGCGTTTCCCGTCACGCGCCGGAGATGTTCGGGTCATGCTTGAACGGAGTCCGACGTTCACCATGGCCTTCGGCCCAAACCGCGCCCAGATGCTGCCCCATGGGCTGGCCTACCGCGCTGCCCTTCGCGCTGCGTAAGCGGCGCGGGCCGCGTCGATCCGAGGTGAATTTGCACGGGTCCAGTCAGCGAGTGCCTGAACCGGCTCCCAAAAGTCGCGGCCAAGGTCGGTCAGAGCATACTCCACCTGCGGAGGCATTACCGGGGTGACTGTACGTGTCACAAAACCATTCTCCTCCAGGTCTCGCAGCGTGGACGCCAGCATCTTCTGGCTTATCTCGCCGATCTCGCGCTTGAGCGCGTTGAACCGAAGAGGGCCATCACCCAAAACCCGCACCACCAGAAGCGTCCACTTGTCGCTGATGCGAGCCAGCATGCGGCTGATAGGTTCGCATGCCTTAGTATCCTCGTGGTT